>NZ_JBEZKZ010000048.1:0-56583 GCF_040651895.1 Streptomyces sp. NPDC048352 | reverse complement strand
GGATAGCGGAATGCAAGATCGCGGGGACGGCGCAGCGCGGTGCCCGCCCTGCGGATGGCGGAGCGGGCCGTGCGGCCCGCCGGGCTGGTGCGGCGGTGGCTGGCCCGGGTGCTGGACTCCGTCGCCTACGCCGCGGTCGCCGCCGCCGTCGCGCGGCCCCTCCTCCCGCGCATGACGGCCCATCTGGAGGCGAAGGTGGACGCGGCCCGGGCGAGCGGGCGCACCACCACCGTGTGGCTGCTCGACGCCACCACCGCCGGCCACCTGGGCCTCGTCCTCGGTGCCGTCCTGCTCTTCGGGGTGTTCTACGAGGTGCTGCCCACCGTCCGCTGGGGCCGCACCCCGGGCAAGAAGCTGCTGGGCGTCCGCGTCCTGGCTGCCACCACGCTCCGCCCGCCCTCCTTCGGCGCGGCCCTGCGCCGCTGGCTGGTGTACGCCTTCCTCGGGCTGCCGGGCGGCCTCGGGTGCCTGGTGGACCGCCCGCGCCGGCGGGCCTGGCACGACCGGGCGGCCGGGACGTACGTGGCGCGCTGAGCGGCGCCGGGCGGCGGCCCGGGGGCCCGTGCCCCGGACGGACGCGGCCGCGTTGCGGGGCGGGCGGACCCGGGTTCGACTCGGGCCATGAGTACCGATCAGCCGCCGCCGGACCCGCCGCCCGAGGACGACCCGTTCCTCAAGAAGCCCCAGGAACCGACGCCTCCGTCGGGCGGTTCGCCGTACGGCTCACCGCCGCCCGGGGGCGGCGGCTACCCCCCGCCCCCGGGCGGCGGCGCCGGGGGCCAGCCCCCGCCGCCCCCGCCTCCGTACGGTGGTGGCGGCCCGGGGGACCCGTACGGCGGCGGAGGCGGCGGCTACGGCATGCCCGACCCGCTCGCCGGGATGCCCCCGCTCGCGGACTTCGGCAAGCGGCTCGCCGCCCGCGTCATCGACGTGCTGATCGTCGGCATCCCGCTGTTCCTCATCCAACTGCCGTTCGGCACCAAGCGGTACGTGGTGGACACGAGCAAGGGGGAGGACGTCACCGAGGTCATCACGAAGTCGTACGGCGGTACGGGCCTGCTGTGGACGCTGGTCACGATCGTCGCGTACATCGGCTACGACTGGTGGTTCACGCACAAGAGCGGCCGGACGCCGGGCAAGAAGGCCATGGGCCTGCGCGTGGCGATGCTCAACGACGGCAGCGTGCCCCCCTCCGGCGCGGCCCTCGGCCGTGCCGTCGTGCTCTGGCTGCCCACGCTGGTGTGCTGCTTCTGCCTGTGGCCGCTCGCGCTGATCGTGTCGATGCTCGTCGACAAGCCGTACCGCCAGGCGCTCCACGACAAGGCCGCCAAGACGGTGGTGGTCAGCTCCGCCTGACGCCCGTACGAGGACCCGCACGGGCGGCCGCCCCGGCCAGGGGCGGCCGCCCGCGCCCGTGTCCGGTCAGTGGTGGACGGGGTGGTCCGCGGAGGCCGTGCGGTGCCCCGGTACGCGGGAGGCGTCCCCACCTGCCGCCGGCTCGCCCTGCGCGGCGCCTCGCACCGCGCCCCGCCCCGCCCCGCGCGCCGCCGCGTGGCGCCCGCGGCGGCGCGGGATCGGCACGGTGAGGGCGACCAGCAGCCCGAGGGCGAGCGCGGCGGCGGCGATGACCGCGACCCCGATGCCCGTGCTCGTCTGCGAGAGCAGCAGCATGGCTATCGTCGACACGACGACGGTGGCGGAACCGTAGGCGAGCTGTGCGGCAGTCGGACGCGGCATGGCGGTTTCCGTCCTCGAGGCGTGGAGGGGGGAGTCGCCTCAACCCATCGCGCGCGTCAAGTGACTCCCGTAGGGCTTGCCCGGACGGAGCGACAGGTAAGCGTGACCTTACCCACGGTGCCGGTGCACGGAGGGGCGCACGGCGTCGCACGGCCGGTCGCAACGGCTGGGGGACGGGCCGACGAAGACCCCGAAATCGGGGCGCCGCCGGAGGGCTTCGCCCCGGATGAGCCCGTATGGCGAGGGAACGTCCGAATAGCGGAACTCGCTGACCGCATAGTGCAGTTGTAAGGAAGAAGTCAAGGTCTGTCTTTTCTTTAGACTCTCCGGTCAAATGTCGTCACTTGAGACGCGCGCCGCGCGGAACCCCCCGCTCCTATGGAGACGTTCCGACCTACGTTGCGGCCGCGGGAGGGGAACGACATCAAGTGACCGCACACTCCACCAGGCGTCGCGCGCTGCGCGCCGCCGCCGTCGGCGTGACCATGGCCGCTACCGCGGCCTCGGGCGCCTTCTTCACCACGGCCCAGGCCACCACCGCCTGGGGCAACGCTCCGGCCGCGGACAAGCAGGACCCGAGCTCCCCCGCGAAGGAGCAGGTCCAGCACAACCTCGAGACGCCGTTCAGCAAGCAGCAGGCGCAGGCCCGCGAGGCGGCCCTCGACCAGGTGCTGGCGGGCAAGAAGAACGTCGAGCAGCGCGGCGCCTCGAAGGTCGTCAAGCTCGACGACAAGAAGTACGTCGAGCTGGGCCGCGAGAAGACCGACAAGATCTTCACGATCCTCGTCGAGTTCGGCGACCAGGTCGACAGCTCGACCATGTTCGATCCGGACGGCCCCGACGGCCCGAAGCCCGCCGAGCCGAAGTACGGCGGCACCCCCGGTCCGCTGCACAACACGATCGAGCAGCCCGACCGTGCGGTGAACAACAGCACCGCCTGGCGCAAGGACTTCAGCCGCGACTACTTCCAGGACCTGTACTTCGGTACGGGCCAGGGCAAGGACTCGCTGAAGACCTACTACGAGAAGACCTCCTCGGGTCGCTACTCGGTCGAAGGCGAGGTCGCCGACTGGGTCAAGGTCCCGTACAACGAGGCCCGTTACGGCTCGAACTACTGCGGCCAGACCAACTGCTCCAACGTGTGGGACACCGTCCGCGACGGCGTCACCGCGTGGACGGAGGCCCAGAAGAAGGCCGGCAAGACCGACGCCCAGATCAAGGCCCAGCTGGCGCAGTACGACCAGTGGGACCGCAACGACTTCGACGGCGACGGCAACTTCAACGAGCCCGACGGTTACATCGACCACTTCCAGATCGTCCACGCGGGCGAGGACGAGTCGGCCGGCGGCGGCGTGCAGGGCAAGACCGCCCTGTGGGCGCACCGTTGGTACGCCTACGGCACCGACGTCGGCAAGACCGGCCCGGCGAACAACAAGGCCGGCGGCACCCAGATCGGCGACACGGGCATCTGGGTCGGCGACTACACCATGCAGCCGGAGAACGGCGGCCTCGGCGTCTTCGCGCACGAGTACGGCCACGACCTCGGCCTGCCGGACCTCTACGACACCTCCGGTGGCGGCGAGAACTCGGTCGGCTTCTGGTCCCTGATGTCGGCGGGTTCCTGGCTCGGCCAGGGCAAGGACTCCATAGGCGACATGCCGGGCGACATGACCGCCTGGGACAAGCTCCAGCTGGGCTGGCTGAACTACGACCAGGCCAAGGCCGCGACGAAGTCCACCCACAAGCTGGGCGTGTCGGAGTACAACACCAAGGACAAGCAGGCGCTGGTCGTCGAGCTGCCGAAGAAGCAGGTCAAGACCGACATCGTCGCTCCCGCCGAGGGTTCCTCGCAGTGGTGGAGCCAGATGGGTGACGACCTCAAGAACACCCTGACCCGCTCCGTCGACCTGACGGGCAAGAAGTCCGCCGCCCTCTCGCTCAAGGGCTGGTGGGACATCGAGGCCGACTACGACTTCCTCTACACCGAGGTGTCCACGGACGGCGGCGCCACCTGGACCGCCCTGGCCGGCACCGCCGACGGTGCGGCGATCCCCGCCGACGCCTCCGGCAGCCCGTCGCTGACCGGTACCTCCGGCGCCTGGAAGTCCCTGAACTTCCCGCTGGACGCCTACGCGGGCAAGAAGGTCGACCTCCGCTTCCGCTACCAGACGGACGGCGGCGCGGGCGGCAAGGGCTTCACGGCCGACGCCGTCACCCTCACCGCGGACGGCACCGCGCTGTTCACCGACGGCGCCGAGAACGGCGACAACGGCTGGACCGGCAAGGGCTTCGAGCGGATCGGCGCGGGCTTCACCAAGGAGTACGCGCAGTACTACATCGCGGAGAACCGCCGCTACGTCTCGTACGACTCCACCCTCAAGGTGGGCCCGTACAACTTCGGCTGGTCCACCACCAAGCCTGGCTGGGTGGAGCACTACCCGTACCAGGACGGCCTGCTGATCTGGCTGTGGGACAAGTCCCAGAAGGACAACAACACCAGCCAGCACCCCGGCCAGGGCCTGATCCTGCCGATCGACGCCAACGCCAAGCCGATGAAGTGGTCGGACGGCAGCCTGCTGCGGAACAAGATCCAGCCGTACGACGCCACCTTCAGCGCGTACTCGACGGACGCGTTCACCCTGCACAACAAGGGCGAGTCGCTCTTCGTCAAGCCGAAGCCCGCGAACCTGGTCTTCGACGACCACAAGGGCAAGTACTACTACGACGAGAACCCGACCGGTTCGGTGAAGGTCGCTGACACCAACACCAAGATCAAGATCGCGAAGGAGACCTACGACGGCCTCCAGATGACGATCGAGGTCGGCCCCGCCGCCAAGTAGTCCGGTAAAACCGCAGGTCAAAGCATGATCGGCCGTCGCCCTCTAGCGGGCGGCGGCCGATCGCGTTTAGATGCACGGGCGACTGTTCTTATTGACGGGGGAGCTGAAGATCATGCCAGGTGGAGGTTTCGTCAGACTGCCGGGCGGCAGCGTGGTGGTCGCGCTGACGCTGCCGCGGCCGCCGTCCGGCGAGGGCGGCACCGACGGAAACGTCCGCGTGCTGGTACACGCCGCGAACCGGGCCCGCGCCCTGACCAGGCTGCGGAACCTCGGCATGCGGGCCGTGTACCTGCGCGGCAACGCGCAGCCCCCCACCCCGGACGAGGTCACCGCTGTCCTCCACCACCCGGACGGCCTGCTGTGGCGCTGCGCCCCGGACCGCGCGGAGGAACTCTGGCACCCGATCCGCGCCCTCCTGGGGCGCTGAAGACCTAACCGCCGACGAGGGTGACGCCGGCCGTCCGGAGCTCCTCCAGCGCCTTCTCGGTGGTGTGGGGGGCCACGGCGGCCGTCAGGTCGAGCAGGACGCGGGTGGTGAAGCCGGCGCGGGCGGCGTCGAGGGCGGTGGCCCGCACGCAGTGGTCGGTGGCGATGCCGACCACGTCCACCTCGCTCACGTGCCGCTCGCGCAGCCACTCGGCCAGGCCGCGGCCGTTCTCGTCGGCGCCCTCGAAGCCGCTGTACGCGGCCTCGTAGGCGCCCTTGTCGAAGACGGCGGCGACGGCCCCGGAGGCGACGGCGGGGGCGAAGTTCGGGTGGAACCCGACGCCCTCGGTCCCGGCGACGCAGTGCACGGGCCAGGACGTCTCGTAGTCCGGCTCGGCCGGGGGCCGCGCGAAGTGGGGCCCGGGGTCGACGTGGTGGTCGCGGGTCGCCACGACGTGCCGGTAGCCGGCCGTGGTCTGCCCGATCAGCTCGGTGATCGCGGCGGCGACGTCGGCCCCGCCGGCGACCGCGAGGCTGCCGCCTTCGCAGAAGTCGTTCTGTACGTCGACGACGATCAGTGCGCGGTGCATGTCGCGTGTCCTTCGGCTTGGTGTGGATGGTCGTGCGCTTCGGCGGGCCCTGCGGGGGCTCTTCCCCCACCCCGCCCCTTCCCGAAACGGCTCCCCGCACCCCCACCCGCCCACCGCCCCGCAAGCGGCCGGCGCGGGCGCCGGGGTCCTCCGGCCTCGCCGGCGTGTGGGGCGCGGGTCCGGGCGGAGCCCGGGGAACGGTGGAAGGGCGGGGAGGGGACAGCCGCGCAACGGCACCCCACCCCCGGACGACGACCGGCCCAGGCCCCGGCCCGGCGGACGGAGTCCGCGTCGGGAAGGCGGCCGCGCGTCAGGAAGGCTCCGGCGCGCCGGGAAGGCGGCCGCGCGTCAGGAAGGGGTCTCCGTCGGGATCACGGCCTCGCCCCGCGACAGCTGCGTCGCCGACAGGGGGAGCCCGGCGCGCGCCGAGCGGTGGCGGTCGCGGGCCGCCTCCAGCGGCTCACGGGCCACCACCTCGCCCGCCTTCACCAGCTGCACCAGCAGCTGCGCGTCCGCCAGCGCCGCCGGCACCGGCCCGGTCCCGACGACCTCCGCCTCCGCGACGCCCTCGGCGTCCACCCGCCGCGCCGCCCACTTGCGCCCGCCGACGGACGTCTTGCCGCCCGAGGACTTCTTCGCCACCGGCACCAGGGGAGCCTTCGGGTCGTCCGAAGCCGCCCGCGCGACCAGCTTGTAGACCATCGAGCACGTCGGGTGCCCGCTGCCGGTCACCAGCTGGGTGCCCACCCCGTACGCGTCCACCGGCGCCGCCGCCAGCGAGGCGATGGCGTACTCGTCCAGGTCGGAGGTGACCACGATCCGCGTGCCCGTCGCGCCCAGCTCGTCCAGCTGCTGCCGCACCCGGTGCGCCACCAGCAGCAGGTCACCGGAGTCGATGCGCACCGCGCCCAGCCCGGTCCCGGCGACCTCCACCGCCGTGCGCACCGCCTCCGCGACGTCGTACGTGTCCACCAGCAGGGTGGTCCCGCTGCCCAGCGAGGCCACCTGCGCGGTGAAGGCGTCCCGTTCGCTGTCGTGGACGAGGGTGAAGGCGTGGGCGCTGGTGCCGACGGTGGGGATCCCGTACCGGAAGCCGGCCGCGAGGTCCGAGGTGGAGGTGAAGCCGCCCACGTACGCGGCCCGCGCGGCCGCGACCGCCGCCAGCTCGTGCGTGCGGCGCGCCCCCATCTCGATCAGCGGCCGGTCGCCCGCGGCCGAGGCCATGCGGGAGGCGGCCGCGGCGATGGCGGAGTCGTGGTTGAGGATCGACAGGATCACCGTCTCCAGCAGCACGCACTCGGCGAAACTGCCCTCGACCCGCAGGATCGGCGAGCCGGGGAAGTAGACCTCCCCCTCCGGGTATCCCCAGATGTCACCCGAGAAGCGGTACGACGCCAGCCAGTCCAGCGTCCGCATGTCGATGACGGCCCGCTCCCGCAGGAACTCCAGGACGGCGCCGTCGAACCGGAAGTTCTCCACGGCGTCCAGGACGCGGCCGGTGCCGGCGACCACGCCGTAGCGCCGTCCTTCGGGCAGCCGCCGGGTGAAGACCTCGAAGACCGAGCGGCGGTCGGCGGTGCCGTTCGCCAGGGCGGCCTGCAGCATCGTGAGCTCGTAGTGATCCGTGAAGAGCGCTGTCGACGGCACGTCCACCGGCAGGCCCAGGTCCGCAGGGTTCATGACACGGATGCTAGCGCACATTTCGTCAAAGTGACGAGATGTAGGGGCCCGTTTGTGCGACCGGCCCGTCACAGTGGCAGCATGGGACAAGTGAGTGTTGCTCCCATTGAGATCGAACGCACCGAATCCGCCGAGGAGACCTACGCGGTCCCCGAACCCGACGTCCCGTGGGTGACCCTGGTGCACAACGACCCGGTCAACCTCATGAGCTACGTGACGTACGTGTTCCAGGCGTACTTCGGCTACCCCAAGGACAAGGCGACCAGGCTGATGCTCGACGTCCACCACAAGGGCAGGGCGGTCGTCTCCAGCGGCACCCGCGAGGAGATGGAGCGCGACGTGCAGGCGATGCACGGCTACGGGCTGTGGGCGACCCTCTCCCAGGACCGCGGCTGATGGGCGGCGTGTTCGAGCCCGTGAAGGGCGGCGGGGCCGCCGTGTCCCTGGACGAGATCGAGATCTCGATCCTGCGCTCGCTGGCCGTGCAGCTGCTGGAGCTGATCGGCCCGGGCGAGCCGGAACCCGCCGCGGACGCCGACCCGCTGGCCGTGCTCTTCGCCTCCGACGGTCCCACCGAGCCGCCGTCCGACCCGGCGCTGGCCCGGCTCTTCCCCGACGCCTACGGCGACCCCGGCGCGGACCCCGCCCAGGGCTCGGGCAAGGACGCCGAGGAGCTGCGGGCGCGCTCGGCGGAGTTCCGCCGCTTCACTGAGAACGACCTGCGCACCCGCAAGCGGGAGGACGCGCTGGCCGTCGTGCGCAGCCTGGACTCCCTCACCCCGGCCGGGGACGGGGCGGCGGTGCTGGAGCTGACCGGGGAGCTGCCGCTGCGCTGGCTCGGCGCGCTCAACGACCTGCGGCTGACGATCGCAGCCCGGCTCGACATCACCGAGGACGACGAGAGCGCCGTGCTCTTCCGGCTTCCGGACGACGACCCGCGCAAGCCGATGGTGATGGCGTACCTGTGGCTGGGCGGTCTCCAGGAGACGCTCATCGAGACCCTCTGAACGGCCGCCGGCCGCCGGTGGCGAACGTCAAGCAAAGGTGTTGTTCGCTCAGCGGACGCTCAAATCCGGATAACGATCAGATCACCGCCATGCGGTGATCTGATCCATTTCTCTCACCTATGTCCTGATATTGGCGCGCGGTGCGCCACATGTGCGCTCTTCTCCCACCCGTAAGCACGTGATAAATCTTCACGACCGCCGACGGGACGCCACCCATGTCCCCCGGCCTGCTTGAACCGGCTGACCGCCGGCGTGCAACTCCATCCGTATCCGGGGGGATCGAGGACCCGATCCGCAGCCGTTCCAGGCGCGGGTCGGCGTGGAGAAAGGCGCACCAAGACATGACCTCTGTGCAGGTCGATCAGCACGGCAGGACGCCCGGCGAGGGCACCCAGGGCGAGGGCGACGGGGAGGGCTACCACCGGGCGCTCGGCGCCCGCCAGATCCAGATGATCGCCATCGGCGGGGCCATCGGCACCGGCCTGTTCCTGGGCGCGGGCAAGGCCATCTCGAAGGCCGGACCGAGTCTCATCCTGGCCTACGCCATCGCCGGACTGGTCATCTTCTTCATCATGCGGGCCCTGGGCGAGCTGCTCATGTACCGCCCCGTCTCCGGTTCCTTCTCGGACTACGCCCGCGAGTTCCTGGGCCCGTTCTGGGGGTACGCGACCGGCTGGACGTACTGGCTGTTCTGGGTGGTCACCGGCATCACCGAGGTCACCGCCGCCGCGAAGTACATGTCGTACTGGACGAACGACAGCTTCCCGCAGTGGGCCTACGCGCTGATCTTCACCGTGATCCTCTACGCCGCCAACCTGATCTCCGTGAAGCTCTTCGGCGAGCTGGAGTTCTGGTTCTCCATGGTCAAGGTCACCGCCATCGTCGGCATGATCCTGATCTGCGCCGGCATCCTCACCATCGGCTTCTCCGACGCCGCCGCCACCGCCTCCGTCTCCAACCTGTGGAGCGACCGCGGCTTCTTCCCCAACGGCATCGGCGAGACGCTGATGACCCTGCAGATCGTGATGTTCGCCTTCCTCGCGGTCGAGCTGGTCGGCGTCACCGCCGGCGAGTCCAAGGACCCCGCGAAGACCCTGCCCAAGGCCATCAACACCGTGCCGTGGCGCATCGCCGTCTTCTACGTCGGCGCGCTCATCATGATCATGTCGGTCATCCCGTGGTCGAACTTCAAGGCCGGCGAGAGCCCCTTCGTGCTCGCCTTCGAGAAGATGGGCCTCGGCATCGGCGCCGCGATCGTCAACTTCGTCGTCCTGACCGCGGCCCTGTCCTCCTGCAACTCGGGCATGTACTCCACCGGCCGCATGCTGCGCGACCTCGCGCTCAACGGCCAGGGCCCCAGGTTCTTCACCAAGCTGACGAAGAACGGCACCCCGCTGGTCGGCACCACGTTCTCCGCCGCGCTGATGCTGGTGGGCGTCTGGATCAACTACGTCGCCCCGGGCAAGGCCTTCGACTACGTCGTCTCCTTCGCCACCATCTCCGGCATGTGGGCCTGGGTCATGATCCTGGTCTGCCAGATCCGCTACCGCGCCAAGGCCGACCGCGGCGAGCTGCCCCAGTCCTCCTTCCGCGCCCCCGGCGCCCCCTGGAGCAGCTGGTTCGCCCTGCTGTTCATCGGCATGGTCATCGTGATGATGGGCGTCGACAAGGACTCCCGCGTCTCGCTGTACTGCGCCCCGCTGTGGGGTCTGATCCTCGGCGTGTCCTACCTGGTCCTCAAGGCCCGCAACCCGAGCGGCGCCGCCTTCAACAAGTCCACCAGCGGCTGACACCCTGGGCCGTGTCCACCATTCGGGCCCTCCCGTACCACTCCTCGGTACGGGAGGGCCCGTCTGCTTATCCTGTCGCTCATGCTGACCCTCACCCAGGCCCTGTACGACCAGATCGTCGAGCACGCCCGCAAGGACCACCCGGACGAGGCGTGCGGCGTCGTGGCCGGCCCGGCGGGCACCGGCCGCCCCGAGCGGTTCATCCCGATGCTCAACGCGGCCCGCTCGCCCACGTTCTACGAGTTCGACTCGAAGGATCTGCTCAAGCTCTACCGCGAGCTCGACGACCGGGACGAGGAGCCCGTGATCGTCTACCACTCGCACACCGCCACCGAGGCCTACCCCTCGCGCACGGACGTCACGTACGCGAACGAGCCCGGCGCGCACTACGTGCTGGTCTCCACGGCCGACGAGGACGGACTGGGCGAGTTCCAGTTCCGCTCGTACCGGATCGTCGACGGTGTGATCACGGAGGAAGAAGTGCAGGTCGTGGCAGCCTACTGACCACCATGTGAGCCGACGGCGTCCACAATGCGGGATCACACTCCAAACGGGGGACCGGGAATCGTTAACATGACCGCATGGTTTCCCACGACGTGAGCATCGAGACGCCCGGCAGGCTGCTGCTCGTGGCGCGGCTGCACGTCGACCTGTGCCGCCTCGCCAGCGCCATCTGTCCTGCCGCCTGAGCACCACAGACCCCCCGGCGCGGGGGCGCCCGACCGCGCGCCCTCCCTCCTCTTCACCCCTTCACGACACTGGAGCCTGCTGCCATGGCCATCGAGGTCCGCATCCCGACCATCCTCCGCACCTACACCGACGGCGAGAAGGCCGTGAACGGCGAGGGCGCGACCCTCTCCGAGCTGTTCGCGGACCTGGAGACCCGCCACAAGGGCATCGAGGAGCGCATCGTCGACGGCGGCCAGCTGCGCCGCTTCGTGAACGTCTACCTCAACGACGAGGACGTCCGCTTCCTCGACGGCATCTCCACCGCCCTCAAGGACGGCGACAGCGTCACCATCCTCCCGGCCGTGGCCGGCGGCTCGAAGTAATGCGCTACGACTCCCCCCTCGCGGCGGTCGGCAACACCCCGCTGGTGCGCCTGCCGCGGCTGTCCCCCTCGGCGGACGTCCGGATCTGGGCCAAGCTGGAGGACCGCAACCCGACCGGCTCGATCAAGGACCGCCCCGCGCTCCACATGGTCGAGCAGGCGGAGAAGGACGGCCGCCTGTACCCCGGCTGCACCATCCTGGAACCGACTTCCGGCAACACGGGCATCTCGCTCGCCATGGCCGCGAAGCTCAAGGGCTACCGGATCGTGTGCGTGATGCCGGAGAACACCTCGCAGGAGCGCCGCGACCTTCTCGCGATGTGGGGAGCCGAGATCATCTCGTCGCCGGCCGCGGGCGGTTCGAACACCGCGGTGCGGGTGGCGAAGGAGCTGGCGGAGCAGAACCCCTCCTGGGTGATGCTCTACCAGTACGGCAACCCGGACAACGCGGGCGCCCACTACGCCACCACGGGCCCCGAGATCCTGGCCGACCTCCCCTCGATCACCCACTTCGTGGCGGGCCTGGGCACGACCGGCACCCTGATGGGCGTCGGCCGCTACCTGCGCGAGCACGTGCCCGGCGTGAAGATCGTGGCCGCGGAGCCCCGGTACGACGACCTCGTCTACGGTCTGCGCAACCTCGACGAGGGCTTCGTCCCCGAGCTGTACGACGCCTCCGTGCTCACCACCCGCTTCTCGGTGGGCTCCGCCGACGCGGTCACCCGCACCCGCGAACTCCTCCAGCAAGAGGGCATCTTCGCGGGCGTCTCCACCGGAGCCGCCCTGCACGCGGCGATCGGCGTGGGCCGCAAGGCGGCCGCCGCGGGCGAGAGCGCCGACATCGTCTTCGTCGTCGCCGACGGCGGCTGGAAGTACCTGTCGACCGGCGTCTACACGGCCGCGACGACGGAAGAGGCCATCGAGGTCCTCCAGGGCCAGCTCTGGGCCTAGCCCTCGAACGCCCACCCGGAACGGCTCCCCGGACGCCGCCGGCACCCGCGGCCACGCGGGGCCGGCGGCGTCCGCCGTACCGGCCGCTCAACGCCCCGGGGTCACCCGTTCGGCCCTTCGGGGTCGCCCGCCCCGCCCTGCGCGCGCAGGCTCGGAACCGACCGGTTCCCCGCAGCAGGAAGGTGGCGACATGACCACCACCCCGGGCAGTACCTCCCCCAGGCCGCCCGCCCACGGGCCTGGCCACTCCAGCGCATGGGCCACCGGAGGTGCGACCTTCGCCGGCGTGCTGATGGCCGTCAACGGCGTCTTCAGCGTCTTCGAGGGCATCGCCGCCCTCGCCAAGGACGACGTCTACCTGCCCGTCGGCGACTACACCTTCAGGTTCGACCTCACGGCATGGGGCTGGATCCACCTGATCCTCGGCGTCATCGTCTTCGTCGTCGGCGTCGGGATCCTCAAGGGCGCCCAGTGGGGCCGCGTCGCCGGCATCGCCCTGGCCGCCCTGTCGGTGCTCTTCCACTTCCTGTGGCTGCCCTACCAACCCCTGTGGGCGCTCATCGCGATCGCCATCGGGGTGTTCGTCATCTGGGCGCTGTGCACCGAAAGGCCCCTCGACCACACCACCTGAGCCGCACCGAGCCGGTCCCCGGCTCCCCGCCGCCCCCGCCGCACCCCGCGGCCGGGGCGGCGCCGCCCGCTCACGGCCCGTCACCGGCCAGCAGCCCGGCCAGCACCGAGGCGTGGCTGCGCTCCGGGTCCTTCACCGCCGTCAGCAGCGTCAGCGGCCCCTGGGCCGCGAGGCCCCGCAGCCGCTCCAGCTCCGCCTCCGCCTGCTCCCCGCCGGCCCCCAGCTCCGCCTCGTACCGCTCCCGGAACTCCTCCCACGACCCGGCCCCGGAGTGGTACCACGAGCGCAGCTCCCCGGACGGGGTCACCGCCTTCGGCCACTCGTCCACGCGCGCCGCCTCCTTCGACAGCCCCCGCGGCCACAGCCGGTCCACGAGGACCCGCACGCCGTCCGCCCCCGGCTCGGGGGGATCGTAGACCCGCCGCAGCCTGATCACCGCGCACCGCCTCCCAACCCCTTGGCCTCGTCCCACCACACCGGGTCCAGTGTCCCCAGCAGCGTGCGGAACTCCCACAGCGACACCTCCTCCGGCCGGTCCGCCTCCAGGAAGGCGCCCCGTCCGTGCGCGGCGACCACCCCCGGCGGCAGCGGGATCACCCCCGCCCGCCGGTCGTCGTACTTCCCGGTGATCCACGCGACCCGCACCCGCTCCCGGTGCGCCCGTACCGCCAGCACCAGGCAGGTCCGGCCGTCCGCCAGGCACCACAGCTCGCCGGGCCGCACCCGCGGGGGCGGCCCCAGCCCGTGCGGCGGGGGCGCCGCGGCCACCGCCGTGCCCCGCCGGGGGAGCAGCACCACCACCGCCACGGCGACCGCCGCCAGCACGGCGGGCCACCACGACGTGTCCATGTATCCGACCGTAGCGGCGGCCGGGCCCCCCGGCGCGGCAGCGGCGCGGCCACGGCGGCGGCAACGCCTGTGCCCCTCGTCGCTCCCCTGGGTGACACCACAGGTGATTCCCCCCACAACGGCCTGCCGCGGAGGAGCGACCGGAGGTTTCGCGCCTTACGCTCGACCCACGCACGGCCCGCATTCCGTCCACGGACCGTCCCCGGAGGTTCACGCCCCATGAAGCTCACCGTCGTCGGCTGTTCGGGGTCCTTCCCGGCCGCGGATTCGGCATGTTCGAGCTATCTCGTCGAGGCCGACGGCTTCCGGCTGCTCCTCGACATGGGCAACGGCTCCCTCGGCGCGCTCCAGCGGCACTGCGGTCTCTACGACCTCGACGCGATCTTCCTGAGCCATCTGCACGCCGACCACTGCATCGACATGTGCGCCTACTTCGTGGCCCGCTACTACCGCCACGAGGGCGGCCGCTGCGGGACCATCCCCGTCTACGGCCCCGAGGGCACCGAGCAGCGTCTGACGACGGCGTACGAGGACGTCCCCGACGAGCGCTCGATGAGCGAGGTCTTCGACTTCCGCACCCTGAAGTCGGGCAGCTTCGAGATCGGCCCGTTCACCGTCCGCACGGAGAAGGTCTGCCACCCCGTCGAGTCGTACGGCATCCGCGTCGAGCACGGCGGGCGGGTGCTGGCGTACTCCGGGGACACCGGGGTCTGCCCCGAGCTGGGCCTCCTGGCGGAGGACGCCGACCTGTTCCTGTGCGAGGCCTCCTTCACGCACGGCAAGGAGGACATCCCGGGCCTGCACCTCAACGGCCGCGAGGCCGGCGAGTACGCGCGCGGCGGCCGGGTCGGGCGGCTCGTGCTGACGCACGTCCCGCCGTGGACGGACGCCGCGCAGAACCTGGCGGACGCCCGCGCGGTGTTCGACGGGCGGGTCGACCTCGCGTACGCGGGCGCGGTGTACGAGGTCTGACGCGGCGCGGCCACGCAGAAGCCCCCGCCCTCCCGGAACGCGCCGGGAGGGCGGGGGCTTTCGTACCGCAGCGGGCCCGGGAGGCCCGGTCGGCCGGGGCTACTTGGCCTCGGCCTTCGCCAGCTCGGCGAGCTCCTCGTCGGACTCGCGGCCCGGCGTCGGGAGGTTCCACTTGGTGATCGCGAAGCGGAAGATCACGTAGTAGAGCACCGCGAAGCAGAGGCCGACCAGCGCCAGGCCGGCCGGGTTGGTGGCCTTGCCGAGGTTCAGCAGGTAGTCGATGGCGCCGGCGGAGAAGCCGAAGCCGTCCTTCATGCCGAGCGCCCACGTCAGGGCCATCGAGACACCGGTCAGGACCGCGTGGACGGCGTAGAGCACCGGCGCGATGAACATGAAGGTGAACTCGATCGGCTCGGTCACACCGGTGACGAACGAGGTGAGCGCGAGGGACAGCATCATGCCGCCGACGACCTTGCGGCGCTCGGGGCGGGCGCAGTGGACGATCGCGAGGCAAGCGGCCGGCAGGGCGAACATCATGATCGGGAAGAAGCCGGTCATGAACTGGCCGGCGCTCGGGTCGCCGGCGAGGAAGCGGGCGATGTCGCCGCTCTTGCCGTCGTACTCGCCCGCCTGGAACCAGGGGAAGGAGTTCAGCAGGTGGTGCATGCCGACCGCGATCAGACCGCGGTTGGCGACGCCGAAGATGCCCGCGCCGACGGCGCCGGAGCCGACCAGCCACTCACCGAGGTTGTGCAGACCGGTGCCGAGGACCGGCCAGATCAGACCGAAGACGATGCCGATCAGCAGGCCGGCGAAGGCCGAGAGGATCGGGACCAGGCGGCGGCCGCCGAAGAAGCCCGCCCACTCGGGCAGCTTGGTGCGGAAGAACTTCTGGTAGATCAGGGCGACCACGAGGCCCATCACGACACCGCCGAGCACCTTGGCGTCCACGGGCGCCTCGAGCATGGCGACCTTGCCGTCGACCACCTTGGCGACCTTCGGCAGGTTCGGGTCGGTGAACGTGGCGAGCACGTTCTTGAAGACCAGGTAGCCGGTGACCGCGGCCAGGGCCGTGGAGCCGTCCGACTTCTTCGCGTAGCCGATCGCGATGCCCACGGCGAACAGCAGCGCCATGTTGTCCAGGATCGCGCCGCCGCCCGCGGCCATGTAACCGGCGATCTTGTTGATGAACTCCGGCAGCGAGGCGGAGCCCAGCATGTCCTTGTCGCCGAGACGGACCAGCAGTGCGGCGGCCGGCAGCACGGCGACCGGGAGCATCAGGCTCCGGCCGATGCGCTGCATGACGGCCATCACGCCAGCGCCCTTCTTCTTCTCCGCAGCGGTCGCTGTGGACATGGGTTCCTCCAGAGGACAAGGCGCTGCCTGGGGACATGGAAAAATGGGGGTGGCGGCGTCTCGGAAAAGGGGGACCACGAGCTGCTCGGCAGGCGCATGGTCTACACCATTCGGTGGTGTAGACCAGTTGTAGCACGGTCGGGGTTAGATAAGGAACCTTCGTTTTCCTGTGGCCTGGACCACATGACGACGGGCCCCCGGATCGAAGGATCCGAAGGCCCGCCGACCCCGGGGCGCAAGGCCCCGGGCCCCCTACGCCTTGGTGTTCTCCGCCTGCATCGCAGCGATCTCCTCGTCCGATTCCCGCCCGGGCGTCGGGATGTCGAACGCCGTGATCGCGAACCGGAAGACCGCGTAGTAGACGACGGCGAAACACAGCCCGATCGGGATGATCAGCCACGGCTTGGTCGCCAGGCCCCAGTTGATGACGTAGTCGATCAGGCCCGCGGAGAAACTGAACCCGTCGTGGACCCCCAGCCCCCAGGTCACCGCCATCGACACCCCCGTCAGCACGGCGTGGACCGCGTACAGCGCCGGCGCCACGAACAGGAAGGAGTACTCCAACGGCTCGGTGATCCCCGTGACGAAGGACGTCAGGCCCACCGACA
Organism: Streptomyces sp. NPDC048352; assembly: GCF_040651895.1. NCBI lineage: Bacteria > Bacillati > Actinomycetota > Actinomycetes > Kitasatosporales > Streptomycetaceae > Streptomyces > Streptomyces sp. NPDC048352. The sequence continues at coordinate 40,095 of NZ_JBEZKZ010000048.1, read as the reverse complement.
GCATCAGCCCGCCGACCTCCTTGCGCCGCAGCGGCTTCGCGCAGTGCGTGATCGCCAGCGCCGCCGCCGGCAGGGCGAACATCATGATCGGGAAGAACCCGCTCAGGAACAGCCCCGCCTCCGGGTCACCCGCCAGGAACATGTTGATGTCACCGTGCTTGACCTCCCCCGCGGGCGTGGTGAACGTACCGAACTGGAACCACAGCGGCACGTTCAGGAACTGGTGCAGGCCGATCACCAGCAGCGCGCGGTTCGCCACGCCGAACACACCCGCACCCCACGCGCCCAGCCCCTTCAGCCAGTCGGAGAAGCTCTCCAGCGCGTCACCGACCGGCGGCCACACCCACAGGCACAGCGCGGCGAAGGCGATCGCCACGAACGACATGATGATCGGGACCAGCCGCCGGCCGTTGAAGAAGCCGAGCCAGTCCACCAGCCTCACCCGGTGGTAGCGCTGCCAGAACCAGGCCGTGAGCAGCCCCATGACGATCCCGCCGAAGACCCCCGGGTTCTGGTACGTGTACCCCGCGAAGGTGTCCGCCGGGGTCAGGCAGCCGCCCCCGACGTCCTTCGTCCCCGGCGGACAGGCCTTCGGGAAGGCGTGCATCACCCCCCGGTAGACGAGGAACCCCGCCACCGCCGCCAGCGCGGTCGAACCGTCCGCCTTCTTCGCCATGCCGATCGCGACGCCCACGCAGAAGAGGAGCGGCAGACCGAGGTCGGGGTCCAGCAGGGCCCTGCCCGCGCCGTCCATCACCCGGGCGACCACCGTCCAGTCCAGGCCGTCCTTGCCGAACACGTCCGGCTGCCCGAGCCGGTTCAGGATCCCCGCGGCCGGCAGTACGGCGATCGGGAGCTGGAGGCTGCGCCCCATCTTCTGCAGCGCCTGGAACAGGCCGTTCCACCCCTGCTTGCGCGGTGCTGCCGCAGCACTGCTCGCGCTCATGCGCGTCCTCCCTCGGCCGGCCCGTTTTTGGCAGTCGCAGTACGTGCGGCACACTGGTGTAGACCAGTCGTGGGCAGGGTGCTGCTGATCGTCATCCTTCGGCAGGAGCCCGGCGTGCGCTCGCACAGATAGGCCAACCGTGCGCTACGCCAAGCTCCGTGAGCTACCGTGACAAAGCGGACGCAGTCCGCAGCCGGCCACGCACGGCCGCCGAGACCCCTTCTTCGAAACACTCAGGGAGAAACACATGGCCACCAAGGCTGAGAAGATCGTCGCCGGGCTCGGCGGCATCGACAACATCGAAGAGGTCGAAGGCTGCATCACCCGCCTGCGCACCGAGGTCGCCGACCCCAAGCTCGTCGACGAAGCCGCCCTCAAGGCCGCCGGTGCCCACGGCGTCGTCAAGATGGGCACCGCCATCCAGGTCGTCATCGGCACCGACGCCGACCCCATCGCCGGCGAGATCGAAGACATGATGTGAGCTGAGCCCACCGGCTCCCCCACCACGCCCCCCGCCGGGGCAGTACGCGGCCCCGTCCCGGGCACACCGGACGGGGCCCACGCGTACCCGCACACCGACTAGGCTCACAGCCATGTCTCGCATCGACGGCCGCACGCCCGAACAGCTCCGCCCGGTCACCATCGAACGCGGATGGAGCAAGCACGCCGAGGGCTCCGTCCTCATCTCCTTCGGAGACACCAAGGTCTTCTGCACCGCCTCCTTCACCGAAGGCGTCCCGCGCTGGCGCAAGGGCAGCGGCGAAGGCTGGGTCACCTCCGAATACTCGATGCTGCCCCGCTCCACCAACACCCGCGGCGACCGCGAATCCGTCCGCGGCAAGATCGGCGGCCGCACCCACGAGATCTCCCGCCTCATCGGCCGCTCCCTGCGCGCCGTCATCGACTACAAGGCCCTCGGCGAGAACACCATCGTCCTGGACTGCGACGTCCTCCAGGCCGACGGAGGCACCCGCACCGCCGCCATCACCGGCGCCTACGTCGCCCTCGCCGACGCCGTCGCCTGGGGCCAGAAGAAGAAGCTCATCAAGGCCGGCCGCAAGCCGCTCACCGGCACCGTCGCCGCCGTCAGCGTCGGCATCGTCGACGGCGTCCCGCTCCTCGACCTCTGCTACGAGGAGGACGTGCGCGCCGAGACCGACATGAACGTCGTCTGCACCGGCGACGGCCGCTTCGTCGAAGTCCAGGGCACCGCCGAGGGCGAACCCTTCGACCGCAAGGAACTCAACGCCCTCCTCGACCTCGCGGCCGGCGGCTGCGCCGACCTGGAAGCCCTCCAGCTCGGCGCCCTGGACCTCCAGGTCCCGTAGGTCGTGCCGTAGCCGCGGCAACCGCAGGACGCGGGCCCGCGTCCCACCAGGTACGGGCGCACGGTGTCACCACCGCGCGCCCGTCCACGCATCCGAGCCCTCGGGGGGACCCATGAAGCCGAACACGCCGAACACGCCGCGGAAGCCGAAACTGCGCATCGCCGCCGTCGCCCTGGCCGCAGCCCTCGCCGTCCCGGCCCTCACCTCCTGCGACACGATCGCCACCGCCATGGACTGCGCCAACACGGCCGTCGCGATAGCGGACAGCGTGGGCGACCTCCAGCAGGCCGTCTCCAACGCCGGCAACAGCATCCAGGACACCCAGAACGCGCTCGACCAGATCGACGCCAACATGCAGAAGATCAAGGACACGACGGGCAACGCCGACCTCGGCAAGGCCGTCGACTCCCTGAGCACGGCGGTCAAGAACGTCCGCACCGCCGTCGACAACGGCGACGCCACCCCCGACGTCAAGCCCGTCGCGGACGCCGCCGCCGAGATCTCCAAGGTCTGCACCCCGGGATAATGGACGCATGACCCGCCTGATCCTCGCGACCCGCAACGCGGGCAAAGTCACCGAGCTCCGCGCCATCCTGTCCGACGCCGGCCTGCCCCACGAGCTGGTCGGCGCGGACGCGTACCCCGAGATCCCCGACGTCCGGGAAACCGGCGTCACCTTCGCCGAGAACGCCCTCCTCAAGGCCCACGCCCTGGCCCGGGCCACCGGCCTGCCGGCCGTCGCGGACGACTCGGGCCTCTGCGTCGACGTCCTGAACGGCGCCCCCGGCATCTTCTCCGCCCGCTGGGCCGGCGCCCACGGCGACGACAAGGCCAACCTCGACCTCCTGCTGGCCCAGCTGGGCGACATCCCCTCCGAACACCGCGGCGCCCACTTCTTCTGCGCGGCCGCCCTGGCCCTGCCGGACGGCACCGAACGCGTCGTCGAGGGCCGCCTCCCCGGCAGCCTGCGCCACGCCCCGGCGGGCGGCGGCGGCTTCGGCTACGACCCGATCCTCCAGCCCCTCGGCGAAACCCGCACCTGCGCGGAACTGACGGCGGACGAGAAGAACGCGATCTCCCACCGCGGCCAGGCCTTCCGCGCCCTGGTCCCGGTCATCCGCGAGCTCCTGGGCTGAGACCCGGATACGCCGAAGGCCCCGTACGCGGTGCGCGTACGGGGCCTTCGTACCAGTGCGGTTGGGGGGACTCGAACCCCCACGGGTTTTACCCCACTGGGACCTAAACCCAGCGTGACTGCCAATTCCACCACAACCGCGACAGTTCGGCCAATTCGGACATTGGGTCCTGGTGGCCTCGCTCAGTCTACGACCGGGGAGGCCCCGAGGGCCACGAGGCCGTGTCGCCGCCTGCCGCACCAGGTGTCGGTGAGGGCATGGCAAGTGGGGCACGGGTAACGGAGGTTGTCGAGTCAGTCAGCGTTCACCCGGCGACGGTTGACCTCGGGCCGGGTCAGATGCCCAGGTCCTTGATGATCTTGGCGACGTGGCCGGTGGCCTTGACGTTGTAGAAGGCGTGTTCGACCTTGCCCTCCTCGTCCACGACCACCGTGGAGCGGATGACCCCGGTGACCGTCTTGCCGTACAGCTTCTTCTCGCCGAACGCGCCGTACGCCGTCAGGGTCTCCTTCTCCGGGTCCCCGACCAGGGTGACCTTCAGGTGCTCCTGCTCGCGGAACTTCGCGAGCTTCTCCGGCTTGTCCGGGGACACGCCGATGACGTCGTAGCCGGCCGTGGCCAGCGCGTCCAGGTTGTCCGTGAAGTCGCAGGCCTGCTTGGTGCAGCCCGGCGTCAGGGCCGCCGGGTAGAAGTACACGATCACCTTGCGCCCCTTGTGGTCGGCCAGCGAGACCTCGTTGCCGTCCGCGTCGGGCAGGGTGAAGGCGGGGGCGATGTCGCCCGGCTGGAGTCGCTCGCTCATGTCAGTGCTCTCCTCGGGAGGGGATCCGTACGGCATGAGCCTAAGCTGACTGAGCTGACAGACTGTCCATGACGGATCAAGCCCACACACGACGACGGAGGCAGCGCGGTGCCGGAAGCCAGGACCCCCGCACAGATCGAGGCGGACATCGTCCGCCGCCGTGAGCAGCTCGCCGAGACGCTCGACGAGATCGGCGTGCGCATGCACCCCAAGACGATCGTCGGGGACGCGAAGGCCAAGGTCGCCTCGACGGTGGACCACACGGCCGGACGGGCCGTCGTCGCGGTGAACCGGCTCGTCACCGACGTGAAGGACGGCCTGCGCCACGAGGACGGGGCGCCGCGCTTCGAGCGGATCGTGCCGGTCGCGCTGCTCGCGGCCGGGCTGGTCGGGCTGCTCGTGGTCTCCGCCCGCCGCAAGCGGTGAGCACCCTCCGGCTCACGGGGCGGGCCGGGGCAGGTAGGTTCGGGGCGTGAGCGAGAACACCACCCACGACAAGCTGCCCATCCGCATGCTCCACGACCGCGTGCTCGTGAAGTCCGACACGCCCGAGGGCGAGCGGCGCTCGGGCGGCGGCATCCTGATCCCGGCGACGGCCGCGGTGGGCAAGCGGCTCGCCTGGGCCGAGGTCGTCGCGGTCGGGCAGAACGTACGGAGCGTGGAGCCGGGCGACCGCGTGCTGTACGACCCCGAGGACCGTGCGGAGGTCGAGGTGGGCGGGGCGATGTACGTGCTGATGCGCGAGCGGGACCTGCACGCCGTGGCCGCGGAGCGGCTGGAGGGGTCGAAGGACTCCACCGGGCTGTACCTCTGAGACGTCCTGCGGAGACGGGCCGGTGACCGGGGTCACCGGCCCTTTTGCATGCCCCTTGCTACGGTGGAGGAGAACCCCCGACGAGACGCGCCGTACCGGGTAGCAGGACGCAAAGACGACGCACCCCGTTCCGCTCTCGTTCCGGAGGTGCCGTCATGGCCTGGGTTCTGCTCGTCTTCGCCGGTCTGCTGGAGGTCGGCTGGTCCGTCGGCATGAAGTTCACCGAAGGCTTCACCCGGCTGTGGCCGTCCCTGTTCACCGGCGCCGGAATCGTCGCCAGCATGGTGCTGCTGTCGTACGCGGCCAAGTCGCTGCCCATCGGTACGGCGTACGGCGTCTGGGTGGGCATCGGCGCCGCCGGGGCGGCCGTGCTCGGGATGGCGGTGCTGGGGGAGCCCGTCACCGCCGCCCGGATCTTCTTCATCTGCCTGCTGCTGGTCGCGGTGGTGGGGCTGAAGGCCACGTCCGGGCACTGACCCCGCTGCTCGACCCCGCTCATTCGAGGAAGCGGGCGGGCGGGCGGCGCCCCTGGGTGGTGCCGCCCTGGGTCTGGGCGCCGGTGGTCTGGCCGCCCGTGGGCCGGCCGCCGGTGGTTTCGCCGCCGGTGGTCTGGCCGCCGTTCGTCTGCCCGCCCTGGGTCTGGCCGCCGTCGGTCTGGCCCCCGTCGGTCTGGCCCGCGTTCGTGTCGCCGCCGTTGGTCCGGCCGCCGTTGTCCTGGCCGCCCTGCGTCTGGCCGCCGTTGTCCTGCCCGCCCTGCGTCTGGCCGCCGTTCGGCGGGGCCGGCGGGGTGGGCGGGCCCGGCGGGGTCGGCCGGTCGGGGCGCTGCCAGGGCGGGCGGCTGCCCTCGGGCTGCTCGGGGGTGCTGGGCTGGACGGGCGGTGGCGGTGGCGGCGGGGGCTGGGCCGCGCCCGGCTGGAGTTCCAGGTCGAAGTCCTCGGGGTCGGTGGCCTCCAGGGCGGTCTTCGTGTAGGCGGCCCAGATCCGGGCCGGGTAGCCGCCGCCGCCGATGCGGGCCTCGCCCAGCGCTCCGTACAGGGACTGGAGCGTGCCGGTGTCGGGGTCCTGGCCCATGACCGAGACGACCGTGACCAGGTCCGGGGTGTACGCCGCGAACCAGGCCGCGCGGTCCAGCTCGGCGGTGCCCGTCTTGCCGGCCGCGGGGTGGCCGGCCGCGAGGGCCTGCGTGCCGGTGCCGTTGTCCACGACGCTGACCAGCATGGACGTGGTGGTGTCGGCGGCCTCCCGGCTGATGGCCTGGCGCGGGTCGCGGTGCGGGAGGGGGATGGTTTCGTCGTCCTTGGAGATCTTCTCCAGGAAGGTGTAGGGGGTGTACCGGCCGTGGTCGGCCAGTGTGGCGTAGGCCTGGGTCATGTCGAGGACGCTGGCCTGCAGGGTGCCGAGGGCCATGGCGGGGCCGACGACGAAGTTCGGGGTGTTCTCGGGGATGCCGAGGTCGATGGCGGTCCGCTTGACCTTCTCGGTGCCGACGTCGACGACCATCTGGGCGAAGACGGCGTTGACGGAGAGGTCGGTGGCGGTGGTGACGGTGATGTCCCCGTACGACTGCTGCCCCTCGTTCTCGGGGGCGTAGGGGATCCGGGTGCCGGTGACGCGGCGCTTGTTGTCGCCGTTGTAGACCGTGTTCGGGGTGATCCGGCGGCCGTCCTGGGTGCGGGAGTCGTTCTGGACGGCCGAGGCGAAGACGAACGGCTTGAAGGTGGAGGCGACCTGGTAGTCGTGCCGGGTCGCGTTGTTGACGTACTGCTTGGTGTAGTCGATGCCGCCGTAGAGGGCGACGACCTTGCCGGTGGCCGGGTCGATGGAGGCGCCGCCGGCGCGCACCAGGCGGTCCGCGGGGCGTGCGGCCGGGTCGAGGTCGTCGACCAGCTGCTTCTGGACGGCGTCGGTGAAGGCGTTCTGGCGGCGTTTGTCGATGGTGGTGGTGATTCGGTAGCCGCCTTCGGCGAGGGTCCTGTCGTCGAGGATCTTGTGTTCGCTGATGTAGTCCTTGACGGCTTCGACCAGGTAGCCGCGCTGCCCGGAGAGGCCGGCGGCCGGGCGGACCTTGCCCGGTTCGGGGAAGCGCACGGCGGCGCGTTCGCCGGCCGTCATCCACTTCTTCTTGACCATGCCGTCGAGGACGTAGTTCCAGCGGGCGAGGGCCCGGTCGCGGCTGCGGGGGTGGGAGACGACGTCGAAGGCGCTGGGGGAGTTGAGGAGGGTGGCGAGGTAGGCGCCTTCGGCGGTGGTGAGGTTGCTGACGTCCTTGCCGTAGTAGGCCTGGGCGGCGGCCTGGATGCCGTAGGCGTTGCGGCCGAAGTAGCTGGTGTTCAGGTATCCCTCGAGGATGTAGTCCTTCGACTTCTCGCGGCCGAGTTTGATCGCGATGAAGAACTCCTTGACCTTCCGGTTGATCGTCTGTTCCTGGCCCAGGTAGTAGTTCTTGACGTACTGCTGGGTGATGGTCGACCCGGACTGGGTGCCCTTGCCGGTCGCCGTGTTCCAGGCGGCGCGGACCATCGCCTTGGGGTCGACCGCCCGTTCGGAGTAGAAGTCCCGGTCCTCCGCGGCCAGTACGGCTTCCTGGACGCTCCGGGGGATCTGCGACAGGGGGACGTTGACGCGGTTGACCTCGCCGTCGCGGGCGAGCGGGGAGCCGTCGGCGTAGAGGTAGACGTTGGACTGGGCGGTGGCGGCCGCGTTGGCCGGGGGGATGTCGACCAGCAGGTAGCCGGCGACGAGCGCGCCGCCGACCAGCAGTGCGAGCAGCAACAGGGTGCCCAGGACCGTGCGCCAGGGGGGCAGGAAGCGGCGCCATCCGGTGCGGCGGGGCCTGGTGGGCGATCCGGGGCGGGGCGTGTGCGCGCCCGGGGGGTGGTGGCGCGGGGTGTCCGGGTCACGAGGGGTCCAGCCCGGTGGTGGTGACTGGTCGCTCATCGCCGGGGCTCCTCGTGGGCGTGCGAAATATCCACATCCGTACCTCATGGTGTCTACCCGACGGCCGGTGATTCCGCTCCGGACGGGCATAAAACGGTCGCGTGGCTCGCCCCTCCGCACTAAGCTCGCGCGCTTTGGCCGACGTAGGAACGACGTGGGGTTCGGAGGGATACGGTGCGTCAGAGAGGCGACCCGGGGGCGGTATCGGGGGAGGGGCCGGGCGGGGTCCTGGGGGAGGCGTCGCGCGGGGGTCCGGCGTCCGGCAGGTGCCCGCACCGGCACGGCGGCGGCGGACCGCGGCTCTACCTGGCGGTCGCGGCCGGCGGGTTCCGCCGCTACGCCACCTACGGGACGGCGACCGCGGCCGGGGTGTTCACCAACACCGTCTTCGGCTTCATCGTCGCGTACACCTACATCGCGCTCTGGGACGAGCGGCCGGGCCTCGGCGGCTACGACCAGGCCCAGGCAGTCACCTTCGTGTGGGTCAGCCAGTCCCTCCTCGCGGCCGGCGCCCTCCTCGGCGGCGGCTTCCAGGACGAGCTCCAGGAACGCGTCCGTACGGGTGACATCGCGGTCGACCTGTACCGCCCGGCGGACCTCCAGCTGTGGTGGCTCGCGGCCGACCTGGGCCGGTCGGGATTCCAGCTCCTCGGGCGCGGAGTGGTGCCGCTGGCCGCCGGGGCGCTGGCGTTCCGGCTGGCGCTGCCGGCGGATCCGCTGCGCTGGCTGCTGTTCCTGGCGTCGGTGGTGCTCGGGCTGGTGGTCAGCTTCGCGATGCGCTACCTGCTGGGGCTGGCGGCCTTCTGGCTGATGGACGGGGCCGGGATCAACATGGTGGCCCACGTCGTCACCATCTTCTTCTCGGGGATGCTGCTGCCGCTGACGGTGTTCCCCGGCGGCTTCGGCGACACGGTGCGGGTGCTGCCGTGGGCGGCGATGCTCCAGGTGCCGATGGACGTCCTGCTCGGCACGCACGCGGGGGCCGGGAACGCCGCCCGGGCGCTGGGGTTCCAGGTCTGCTGGGCGCTGGTCCTGCTGGGGGCCGGCCGGCTGGTGCAGTCGGCGGCGACGCGGAAGGTGGTGGTCCAGGGTGGCTGAGGCGGCTGTCACGCGGCCGGAGGCGGGGAAGCCGGAGGCGGGGAAGCCGGAGGCGGGGAATGCGGGGGCGGGCAATCCGGGAGCGGGGAGTGCCGCTGCCCGGCGGGCGGACGCGGCGGACGCGGCGGAGGTGCGGCGGGGCGGCCGGGTCCGGGAGGGGCTGCGCGGGTACGGGCTGATCGTGATGATGTGGGTCCGGTCGACGATGACCTACCGGACCTCGTTCCTGCTGGCCACCGTCGCGAACGCGGCCATCGCGCTGCTCGACTTCGTCGCCGTCGCCATCATGTTCTCGCACGTGGACGCCCTGGGCGGGTTCACCCTGCCCGAGATCGCCCTGCTGTACGGATCCTGCTCGGCGTCCCTGGCACTGGCCGATCTGTTCCTCGGCAACACCGACCGGATCGGCGCGCGGATCCGCGACGGCTCGCTCGACACCATGCTGGTGCGCCCCGTCCCGGTGCTCGCCCAGGTCGCGGCGGACCGGTTCGCGCTGCGCCGGCTGGGCCGGATCGTGCAGGCGCTGGGGGTGCTGTGCTGGGCGCTCTCGGTGCTGGACGTGGACTGGACGGCCGGGAAGGTGCTGCTGGTGCCGGTGATGGTCCTGGCCGGGGCGGGGATCTTCGGGGCGGTGCTGGTGGCCGGCGCGGCCTTCCAGTTCGTGGCCGGGGACGCGGCGGAGGTGCAGAACTCCTTCACGTACGGGGGCTGCGCCATGCTCCAGTACCCGCCGACGGTGTTCGCGCGGGACCTGCTGCGCGGGGTGACCTTCGTTGTCCCGCTGGCCTTCGTCAACTGGCTGCCCGCGCTGTACGTGCTGGGGCGGCCCGATCCGCTGGGGCTGCCGGGGTGGGCCGCGTTCCTGAGCCCGCTGGTGGCCTTCGCGGTGTTCCTGCCCGCGTCGCTGGCGTGGCGCGCGGGAGTCCGTTCGTACCGAAGCACGGGGAGCTAGTCGTGGCCGATGCACTCATCTCTTTGGACGGGGTCGAGAAGGTCTTCGCCGTACGCCGCCGGGTGGGGCTGATGCGCAGGGAGAAACGCGAGGTCAGGGCGGTGGACGGGATCAGCTTCGAGGTCGCGCGGGGTGAGGTGGTCGGCTACATCGGGCCCAACGGGGCGGGCAAGTCCACCACCATCAAGATGCTGACCGGGATCCTCACCCCGAGCGGCGGCCGGCTGCGCGTCGCGGGCATCGACCCGTCGCGGGAGCGGATGCGGCTCGCGCACCGGATCGGCGTGGTGTTCGGGCAGCGCACGACGCTGTGGTGGGACCTGCCGCTGAAGGACTCGTACGGGCTGATGCGCCGGATGTACCGGATCCCGGCGGCGCGCTTCGCGGAGAACCTGGAGCGCTGCGTGGACCGCCTCGACCTGGCCGAGCTGCTCGACGTACCGGTACGGCAGTTGTCGCTGGGGCAGCGGATGCGCGGGGACATCGCGGCGGCGCTGCTGCACGATCCGGAGGTGCTGTACCTGGACGAGCCGACGATCGGGCTGGACGTGGTCAGCAAGGCGAAGGTGCGGGGTTTCCTGCGGCAGTTGAACGAGGAGCTCGGCACCACGGTGCTGCTGACCACCCACGACCTCCAGGACATCGAGCAGTTGTGCGAGCGGGTGATGGTGATCGACCACGGGCGGCTGGTGTACGACGGGGCGCTGGGCGGGCTGCACTCCCTGGGCGAGGGGGAGCGGACGCTGGTGGTGGACTTGGAACGCGAGCTCGCGCCGCTCGAGGTGGAGGGGGCGCGGGTGGTGAAGGTGGAGGGGCCGCGGCAGTGGCTGGCGTTCCCGGCGGGGGAGTCGGCGGCACCGCTGGTGGCGGCGGTGGCGGCCCGGTACCCGCTGCTGGACCTGTCGGTGCGGGATCCGGACATCGAGGACGTGATCGCCCGGATGTACGCGGGGCGGGGGTGAGGGCCGGGAGGGTAGGGGGAAATCAGGGTCGGGGCCGGGGTGGCGGATGCCGTCTCTGCATAGGGTGGTCCGCATGAGTGACGAGCGGCCGGAGATGCCGTTGCCGGGGAAGTCGTTGCCGGAGGATTCGTTGCCGGAGGAGAAGGCGCTGTCGGGGGAGGTGGCGTCGCAGGAGGTGGCTTCGGAGGAGCCCCCGCGGGCGCCCGCGTTGAGGGCGTCGGACGCCGACCGCGAGGCGGTGGTGGACCGGCTGCGGGACGCCGTGGCCGAGGGCCGGCTCGACATGGAGGAGTTCGAGGAGCGGCTGGAGGCGGTGTACGCGTCCCGTACGTACGCGGAGCTGGAACCGCTGACCCGCGACCTGCCGGCGCCGCCCCGTTCCGCCTCCCCGGTTCCTGCTTCGTCCGCTTCTTCCTCCGGTTCTTCCGCGTCGGCCGCCGCCTCGGCCTGGCGCGGCAGGATCGGCGGTACGGGGACCTCGGCGACGGGCGTCGCCGTCATGTCGCGCTTCCAGCGCAAGGGCCGCTGGACGGTACCCGCCCGCTTCAACGCGGTGGCCGTCTGGGGAGGGGGCGAGCTGGACCTGCGGGAGGCGGACGTCGCGGAGGGCGAGGTCGTCATCACCTGCGTGGCCGTCATGGGCGGCATCGAGATCACGGTCCCGCCGGGCGTGGAGGTCGACGTACGGGGCATCGGCGTCATGGGCGCCTTCGACCCGGGCGACTCCCCGGGGAGCCGGCCGGAGCCGGGGGCCCCGCGGGTCGTCGTGAACGGCCTCGCACTGTGGGGCGGGGTCGCGGTGAAGGTGAAGCCGCCGAAGGGGTCGGCGGGGCCGGAGGGGACGAAGGGGCTGAAGGCGCCGGAGGGGCCGGAGCGGCTGGACGGAGGGACGGCCCGCAAGGAGCTGTAAGAGAGCTGTGGCGGGACCGGCGGCGCGCCGGGAACTCCTCGGACCTCCCGGGAGTCGGATGCTATGCAGACAAAACCGGCCATCGGGGGAAGGGCAGGAGCAGCACGTGAACAGCCAAGACGGGGTGCGGGTCGCCCCACCACCCGCCCGGGGCGCGTTCGTCTTCAGCGCGGCGGACGAGGAGCGCCGTCGCGGGGTCCGCCGGATGAAGACCACTGCGACGGGGTTGCTGATCCTGGTCGCGCTGGTCTACGTACTGGCCACGATCGCGCAGAAGGCGTGGGGGGCCGGTGCATGGGCGGGCTACGTCGCCGCCGCGGCCGAGGCCGGCATGGTCGGCGCGCTCGCGGACTGGTTCGCCGTCACCGCTCTCTTCCGGCGGCCGCTGGGCCTGCCCATTCCGCACACGGCGATCATCCCGACCAAGAAGGACCAGCTCGGCGTCTCCCTCGGGGAGTTCGTCGGGGAGAACTTCCTCTCCGCGGACGTGGTGCGCGCCCGGCTGCACGCGCTCGGCATCGGCGGGCGGCTCGGCGCCTGGCTGGCCGAGCCCGCACACGCCGACCGGGTCACGGCGGAGCTGGCCACGGCGCTGCGCGGGGCCCTGACCGTGCTGCGCGACGCCGATGTGCAGGCCGTGGTGGGCGAGGCGATCACGCGGCGGGCGGAGGCGGTGGAGATCGCCCCGGGCATCGGCAAGACCCTGGAACGGGTCGTCGCCGACGGGGGCCACCACCGCGCCGTCGACCTCGTCTGCGCGAAGGCCCACGACTGGCTGGTCACCCACGGGGACTCGGTGATGGACGCGGTCCAGGGCGGCGCGCCCGGCTGGACGCCGCGCTTCGTGGACCGCAAGGTCGGCGAGCGGGTGTACAAGGAGCTGCTGCGCTTCGTCACGGAGATGCGGGACATGCCCGGTCACCCGGCGCGCTCGGCGGTGGACCGCTTCCTGCGCGACTTCGCGGCCGACCTCCAGTCGGACACGGAGACGCGGGCGCGGGTGGAGCGGCTGAAGTCGGAGATACTGGCGCGCGACGAGATCCAGGACGTGATCGCCTCGGCGTGGTCCGCGATCCGTACGATGATCATCGCGACGGCGGAGGACGAGCAGAGCGAGCTGCGGCTGCGCGTACGGGCTTCTCTGATCTCCCTGGGCTCGCGGCTGGCGACGGACGGCCGGCTCCAGGCGAAGGTGGAGGGCTGGATCGAGGGGGCCGTGGTGTACGTGGTCACCACCTACCGGACGGAGATCACCTCGCTGATCACGGACACGGTGGCGGCCTGGGACGCGGAGCACACCTCGCGCAAGATCGAGGCCCACATCGGCCGCGACCTCCAGTTCATCCGCATCAACGGCACGGTGGTGGGCGCGCTGGCGGGCCTGCTGATCTACTCGGTCTCGCGGGTGCTGGGGGGGTAGGGGGCGCCATGCGCTCCACGGCGCGGGCGCGCTGCCTCCCCGCGAGGTGCGGGGCCGGGGCGGTGGTTGACCGGCTGCCTTGCCTGGTGTGGGTGGGTGGTCGTTGGCGGCCCGCGCCTGGGCCCGCGCCCCCGGCGGGGCCCGGGTGGTGCCCGGGGCAACGGGAGGCTCTGGGAGCGGCCCGCGCTCCCGGGGCGGGATGCCGGGTGGGCGGAGTACCGGCGGGCCCGCCTCACAGCCGGTTTGGGGGTTTCCCGGCAGTCCCATCGTCATTCCGTGTCGGGCCGGCCCGTCAAGGGCGCTCACTGCGTTCGCGTCGCTTCGCGATGGCCTTCGGCCACCCTTGACCGGCCGCCCCGCCCCGGAAAGCCGAAAGACTGCCGGGAAGCCCCCAAAAGAACGGTCACGGGGGAGGAGAGGCAGGAGCGGGTCTCTCAGGGACGAGGCGAGGGGCCAGGGGTCATGACCCCCTCCCGGTTCCCGGGGCCATGTCCGGCGCCCAGGACCGGGGGCCGGGCCCAACCCGCACCGAACAGCGACCACAGCAGCCCAGCAAGCACCCAAGCGCGACAGATCGCCACGCGCTCCTCGCATCTCAGCGACTGACGGCCGCCTGGGGCCGCGACCTGCACCAAATGACGACATGGAGCCCGTCCGGCAGCAACAGACGCGGCAGATCGCTACGCGCTTCTCCCCGAGGGCGTCGGCGGCCGGCTGGGGCTGGTACCTGCACCAAACGGTGATCAGGGGCCCATCCGGGATCGACAGGCGCATGAGATCGCTACCCGCTCCTCATGTCGCGGCGTCCGACGCCAGTCTGGGGCCGGTCTGGGGGTTCAGGCCGCTGGCGGAGACGCATTCCGGGCTGCGCCCGAGGGACCTCCGGCCCCGCGGCCTGCCGCGCGGTTCTGGCTGAGGGCCGGGTCTGCGTGCAGCCGGCTTCAGCGGAACCGGCGTTTGACGGGGGGATCCGGGGGCGGGCCTCCGGGTACGGCCCGCAGGCGCACGACCGCGCCGCCACTTCCAGCCTCGTCGGCGTTTGAGGCGCGGGGTCTGGGGCGGAGCCCCAGGGCTCTTCAGCCCCGCTGGCGTTTGCGGGGCGTCGGGTCGCGTTTTGAGCCTCGCCGGCGTTTGAGGCGCGGGTCCGGGAAGAGCCCGGGGAACGGTGGAAGGGCGGGTAGGGGACCAGCCCCGCGCAGCGTCACACCCGCAGCCCCCGGGACCGCTCCCGGCGAACCCGCAGCCGACCTCGGCACCGCCCCGCGCAGCGGCCCGGTGCCGACGCGACCCGGTCACGGGAGGGGTGGAAGGGCCGGGCCCCGGGCAGCGGGACGCCCGCAGGCACCCCCGGGCGGCGGAGCCGGACGGCAGCCGGCTCCCGCACCCCCCGGAGGGAAGGGTCAGCCGCGGTCGGCCACCGCCCAGGACGCCGCGGCCACGACCGCCGCCGCTCCCACGACGGCCGGCCAGGCGCCGACCTTCTTCGCCAGCGGGTGCGCACCGGCGAAGCCGGCGAGGTACAGCGACCCCAGCCCGGCCGCCGCGGGCACCCCGCCCCGCTTGTGCCACTCCCGCCCGGCCACCAGCCCGGCGGCGCCGAGCACGACACCGCCCAGCGGCCGCTTCTTGGTCCAGCGGGCGACGGCGTAACCGCCGACCAGCCCTGCCGCCGCCACCGCGGAACTCGGTACCCGAGCCATCTCGAACTCCCTCGTACGTCGTGTCTTCCGATGATCCGACCCCCACAAACCTAACGCGGGCCCCTCGATGCCCGCCGGACCCCCACCGCCCCGAGCACGAGCACCGCGCCGCCGACCACGGCGTCCGGCACCGCCTCCCGCACCGCCCGCGGCAACAGGGCGACGACCCCGAGGACGAGGAGGAAGGCGAGCACGCACCGTCCCGTGGCCCGCAGCAATATGTCCGTGTTCACGGGTTGCTCAACGCCCCACTGCGGCCCACGACACGGACAATGCGGAGGCGATTTGTCGCACACTCTCCGTTTCTGTGCACCGCCGCTCCGTGGAACCCCGTGGGCGTAGATTCGGTCTTCCAGGGGGAAACCCGCCCAACTCACCGCCACCGGGAGCCGACGCCGTGATCTCCTACGGACGAACCGTCCTGGACCTTGCGCACGAACTGGTCGACGCCTACGCCGACGTCTTCTCCGCCCCGCCGTGGAGCGAAGGTGAAGAAACCATTCGCCAGTTCTCGACGCGGCTGCAGACGGACGTCCGGCGCCCGGGGTTCCGTATGGCCTTCGCCCAGTCCGCGACCGGCGTCGACGGCTTCGCCACCGCCTGGCTGACCCCGTCCCCCTTCCCGCAGCACCGCGCGTACCCCCAGGTCGCCGCCCAGCTCGGCTCCGACCGGGTACGGGAGCTGCTCGTCGGGGCGCTGGAGATCGACGAGCTCGCCGTACGGGCCTACGCGCGCGGCCGCGGCACCGGCCGGGCCCTGCTCGCGGAGATCACCGAGGACGCTCCGCAGGGGCGCGCCTGGCTGCTGACCTCGCGGCTGGCCCGGGACACGGTGGCCACGTACCGCCGCCTGGGCTGGCACGAGGTACCGGCGCTCCCCGGCACCCAGACGGGCGTTGTCGTCTTCCTGTCCCCGGACCACCCGGGCCGCCCCAGCTAGACGGGACGCGGAACGGGCATACCCGGGCCATGATCACGCCCGGAACCGCCAAAGTGGCCCGCCGCCAGCTCGGCCTCGCCACCCGCCACCAGCTCATCACCGCCGCCGGTGTCCCCGACGCCACCGTCACCTCCCGCACCCGCCCCGGCGGGCCGTGGCAGCGCCTGCTGCCACGGGTCTACCTCCTGCAGACCGGCCCGCCGGACCAGCGCCAGCGGGCCCTGGCCGCAGTCCTCTACGCCGCCGAACCCTCCGCCGACCCGCTCTCCGGCGAGACCGCCGCCCTCACCGGCGCCGCCGCCCTCTCCCTCCTCGGCATCCGCGACACCCCGCCCACCCCGGCCGACGTGCTGGTCCGCGCCCCGCGCCGGCTCACCGGCACCCCGGAGGTGCGGCCCCTGACGACCTCCCGCTGGCCGCGCACCATCACCGTCGCGGGCGTCCCCAGCGCCCGCCCGGTCCGGGCCGCCGCCGACTTCGCCGCCCGCCCGGGGGCCGACGCGCACCCCGACCGGATCCGCTCCGTGCTGGCCCAGGTGGTGCAGGCCGGCTGGTGCCACCCGCACGACCTCCACGCCGAACTCCGCGCCTCCCGCCTGCTGGCCCGCCCCGCCGTCCGCGCCGCGGCGGCGGAACTCCTGGCCGGGGTCCGCTCGGTGGCCGAGGCCCGGGCCCGCGACGCCCTCACCGGCACCGGCCTGCCGACCCCGCTGTGGAACGCCCGCCTCTACACCCCGGACGGCACCTTCCTGGCCAGCCCGGACGCCTACTGGCCCGACGAGGGCGTGGCCCTGGAGATCGACTCGGCGGAGTACCACTACACCCGGGACGCCTGGCACGCCACCCTCCGCCGCCGGCTCCGCCTGGAGGCCCACGGCATCCTGGTGGTCAGCGCGACCCCGTCGATGATCCGCGACACCCCGACCGAAGTCATCGCAGCCCTCCGCACCCTCCTGACCCTCACCACCCCCCGCCCCACCCCACCCACAGCCCAAGCCCGCGGCCACCAACAGCTCTCGCTTCCGTTCCGGGTGGACAGGTGATCGTACGGTTCACAATGGCTGCGTGGAGAAATTGCCGACGACAGCGACCGTGCGTACGCGAATGAGCCGCCAGAAGAGCCGTGACACGGGCGTCGAGGTGGCCCTGCGCAAGGCGCTGCATGCCGAGGGGGCTCGGTTCCGGATCCATCGGAAGCCGGTGAAGGGCGTGCGGCGCGAAGCCGACATCGTGTTCGGACCCGCACGCGTCGCGGTATTCGTCGACGGCTGCTTCTGGCACGGATGCCCCGTGCACGCCACGTGGCCGAAGAACAACGCCGAATTCTGGCGCGCCAAGATCGAGGGCAACCGCGCACGTGACCGGGACACCGACCGGAGGCTGGCCGAGTCCGGCTGGTTGGCGGTCAGGGTCTGGGAGCACGAGGCGGCAGTAAGTGCCGCGTCCCGGGTCCGCGCGATCGTGGATGCCCGGCGCGCCGAGCTCGGCGTCCGCGGTCGGAAGCGGCGGGCCGGGACGGCCGAGGAAGCCGACCCGCCCGCCGTGCTGCGTGGAGTCTAGAGAGACCGGGGGAAGAAACCCGGGACGGTCCCGTCGGCCGTGCCGACGAGCAGAGCCCGGTCCAGGAAGCCGTTGCCCGCCTCACAACTCGTCTCGGGCAGCAGCACGCACGCATGGCACGCCGCAAGGTTGAGGGCTCCGGCACCGCTCCCCTCGGACTCGAGGCACAGCGGGTCGTTGGAGCACCAGGAGGCGCGCGCCAGCGCCGAGTCCAGGGTCCGTGTCAGCCTGTCGGGTTCTCCCTGGGCGACGAGGCCTCCGAGGCTGCCCGCCGAGTCACTGGTGGCCGTGTAGACGAGCAGTCCGGCCATGTCGCCCCCGACGTACAGCCTTTCACGCAGGGCGGGCGTGCCGTAGCCGCCGTCGAGGCTCCATTCGTTGATCAGTACGTGGGCCAGCGTGTGCAGAAGGACGTAGCGAGGCGAGATCGCGGACACCAGGTCGCCGTCCGAGCGGGCGGTTCCCGCGGCCCGTTCGCGCAGCAGGACGAGGTGGTTCCGGCGGACGAGCTCGACGCGCTCGACCACGGCCTGGTGCGACTCCCAGTCCCGCAGGCGCTTGGTGTCCAGGCGGAGGAACACCCCCTCCCCGCTGACCTCGATGGCGGGTAGCCAGTCGATTGCCGCCGAGGCCTTCAGGGCGGCGTGGCGCTTCGGTGAGTCCCCTTCCGCGGGTACAGCGCCCCGCGTGAACGCCGACAGCGCCCGCACCTCGCGAAGGCGCTTGGCCAGCATGACGCGGTCGAAACCTCGCTCACGCAGAGCACCTAGCTCTTGCTCCGGAGGTTCGCAGACGAAGGGCTGCCAATCCGAGGCGAACTTTTCGGGGTTGCCTTGGACGAGCCGCTCGTATTCCTCCTTGCGAAGCGAGCTGTGCATCGTCGCCACGGGCACTTCGACGTCGGTGCCGTCCGTGTCCTGTTCCTCGATGGCCCGGACGAGGTCGATCACCTGCTCGACCGTTGCGCCGATGGGGCTCAGCAGGCCTTGGCGGCCACGGAAGTAGAACCGGATGTTGTCCTCGCTCGCCCCGATCAGCCTGTGCTTCTCGACCAGCGCGTGCAGGCCCTCACCCCATGGCGGGATGGACAGGGCACTGCCCGTGATCGGATGCCAGGTCGTGGAGGAGCCTCGCTGCATGGCGCGGGGGAGTTGGCTGCAGAGCACGGGAGTCGAGCCCTTGAGCCAAGGACTGCGGCCGGAACAGCCGATCCCGAGGTCCTTCAGGGCCCTTGCGCGGAAGGCACCCTCCATGGAGACGTCCGGTACACCGCAGCTGCAGCTCAGTACGACGGACCGCAGCGAAGCCGCACTGCCGGTGCTTCGCAGGGAGAGCTTCCCGTCGCAGCGTTCGCGTGGGCGCTCCTGCCCCCGGTGCACCCACTTCCAGTACGGGAAGTCGTCGATGTGGCCGTGGTCGCACGCGATGACGAAACGCGAGGGGACGAGGTCCTCCTCACAGTCACCGCACCTCGCCCGGCCCGCCGGGGAGTTGAACTTCGAGAACGGTTGCAGCACGGCGCAGGTCGGGCAGTGCTGGTACTCGGGGAACCGGCGTACGCGCACACCGTCCTTCGCCCGCTCGGGTGCCGGCGAAGGGGGCAGTCGGAACGACTCGACGTTCAGGATGCGTGCGAGCCGGCGTTCGAAGATCTCCCGGGCCTCCCCGGCGTCCCAGGAGTCCAGGCCCGAGACCATGAACGACTCGTTGTCCACTGCGATCATCGCGCCGACGCCGTACGTCGTGACGAGCTGGGACCGGCGTACGGTGCCCAGCTTGCGGGCCGAGGGTGTGGCTGCTCCGGGGTGGCGGCGCCGCGGGGGCGGGGGAGGGGTCATGTCAGCGCTCCGTCCGGGGGTTCTCGAGGAAGAGGGTCGATTCTGCGTCCACGTCGCGCAGGCTCCAGAGGGTGGGCCAAGAGCCGATCCCCGGGTTCTCCTCGGCGGAATCGTCGAAGCCGCCGAGGAGGGCCGTCTGGCCGGAGCCGTGCCGGGCTTCGTACACCAGCTCAGGACATTCGGCCGCAGTCGTGCACCACCACTCGGTGAACTCGTCGAAGCCACGAGCGGTCGCCTCGACCTGGGTGGGGTCGACGGCCGCCACCCGCGCGAGGACGAGCGGGCGCACCACCGAGTCGATCCGATCGACGAAGCCCTCGATCTGGGAGGCGGCGATGTTCGGCTGGGCCACCGGGATCAGGATCCGGGTGAGCGCCACGACCACGGCGTGGAGGCCCCGGTCGCGGGCCGGGGCCGAGAACGGCGTCACGCTGGTCGACTCGACTTCCCGGTAGAGGGCCGAGTGGAACCGGGGGAACTCCTCGTAGTGCGAGCGGTCCCGGGAGCGGGCCGAGTTGAACATGACGGTGACCAGGCCGGGGTGGCTGCGCCCCACGCGGCTGGTCGCCTGGATGTACTCGGCGGTGGTCTGCGGCTGGCCCATCACCGCCATCAGCCCGAGCCGGTCGATGTCCACGCCGACGGAGATCATGTTGGTGGCCAGCAGCACGTCGAGGGCGTCGGGGTGCCCCAGGGGGCGGTCCAGCAGTTTCAGCCGTACCGGGATGTCGCTCGCATCGGCCCGGCTACTCAGCTCGATGATCGCGGGCGTCGCTCGCGAGTCGGGCAGGCCGTCGAGCGTGGCCAGCAGTTCGAGACGGTCCTGGACGTCGTCGCGCACCTGGAGATCGGCCGCCGAGAGCAGTCGGAGACTGTTGAAGTAGCCGACGAGGGTCCAGTAGGGGTCCCGTACATCGTCCTGACTGGCCGCTCGGTGCACGGCGTGGAACAGGGCTGCGTAGGTGCGGACGAGGAGGGTGGCCTGGCTGGTGCCGGGAGTGAGCAGTCCGAGGTAGCGTCGTGAGGCCTTCTTCGACCGCGGGGCCTCCACGGCGAACCAGGAATCCCGGGAGTCGAGCCCCGCCGGGGGGAACTGGGTCACCCGGCGGTCGAACAGGGCGCCGACCTGCTCGCCGGCGCGACGGATCGTGGCGGTGGAGGCCACGACCTTGGGTCGGTCGGCGAGGATGTCCACCGCCGTCTCGTACAGACCGGTCAGGGTCCCCAGGGGGCCGGAGATCAGGTGCAGCTCGTCCTGGATGATCAGCTCGGGCGGCTTGACGTGCTCGTCCTCGTTGCGGTTGAAGAGCGCGGCGGTCTCCGGTCGCCACGGCATCGAGGCGAACTTGTCGACCGTGGCGATCACCAGGGTCGGACGGGCGTCGTAGACGGCCTCGTCCACCAGGTGCACCGGCAGGCCGGAGCCGAACGAGAAGCTGCACTCCACGTTGGAGCACAGCACGAGCATGCGCTTGACCTCCGTCCGCACTTCGTAGTTCTCCGGGCCCAGAGGATCGCCGCACCACGGGCAGGTGTGCAGCTGGACCGGGTTCTCCTTCTGCAGGGGCCGACCGGGGCTCTTCGCGAGGTCGTCGAGCCGCTCTTGTGCGTTCTCCAGACGGTTGGGGGTGGCCGACGCCCCCACCCACATGCCGATCGACACGGGGACCGATCCGAGCGAGTCGACGCGCCGACCTCTGATCTGCTCCATGGCGCAGATCAGCGACGTCGCCCGCTCGAACTGCTGGAGCGTCAGCAGTCGCAGCGTGTAGCGCATCAGGACCGTCACGCCGGCGCCACCCTCGCTGTCGCGCAGACGACGGAGGAAGACGGTGAAGGCGATCAGACCGAGGTACGCCTCCGTCTTGCCGCCACCCGTCGGGAACCACAGCAAGTCGGCCAGGCCGCGGTCTTCGTGGTCCGGGGTGGCGATGCCCTCCAGGCAGAGCAGGAGGAACGCGATCTGGAAGGGTCGCCAGCGGCCCTCCCCGGCCTCGGGCCGACCCTTTCTGCCGCCTTTGATCCACGAGGTCCGGGCCCTCTGTTCGGCCATGGCGAGGTTCGCCAGTCGGAAGGCCTCGAGGACCTCCGGCTGCTCGGTGTCCGCCAGGAGGGCGAGTCCGCGGCGCATCCGTCCGAGCGCCTCCTCGCACAGGACGACCTGTCGCTCGGCTGCGGGGTGGTGGTCCGTGCCCGTCAGCTCGGCGGTCTCCTTGATCCGTGCCGTGATCCACTCCTCGTAGCCGTCCAGGAGGCGTCCCAGGGCGCGTACGACCTCTTCCCGGCCGCC
The DNA here is from genome assembly GCF_040651895.1 of Streptomyces sp. NPDC048352. Classification (NCBI taxonomy): domain Bacteria; kingdom Bacillati; phylum Actinomycetota; class Actinomycetes; order Kitasatosporales; family Streptomycetaceae; genus Streptomyces; species Streptomyces sp. NPDC048352. The sequence goes on along the minus strand of NZ_JBEZKZ010000048.1, from coordinate 18,462 downwards.
GTTCCCGAGGCCGAGCATGCCCAGAGCCGCGTCGTCGATGGCTGGATTGGAGTCCGTCAGCAGGACTTCGTGCGTGGGTACGAACTCCGTGCGCACGGATGCCACGCATGCCCGCGCGGCGGGCCTTTCCCCGATGGCGTGGGGCGTCCAGTCCCAGGCCACGGAACACCCGTGCCCGGTCGCAAAGTGGGGGGCGTGGCGGTGCAGCAGGCGGCTGAGGGAGAGCTCCCCGTCCACCGCACGCCCGGTGCCCTGTCGTTCCACGAAGGGTCTGGACCCGGTGGGCCCGTGGACTTCCAGTTCGGGTTGGAAAAAGCAGTACGCGTCCTGGAGGTCGTACTCGCCGGTGCGGTGGGTGTTCACCAGGGTGACTGTGACCGTGACCGTGCCGTCCGGGGCCTGCGGTCGGACCAGAACGCGTAGTTCCAGCCCGGGGTACAGATCGACCGGCGGGCGGCTGCCCGGGAGTGTCAGGTCGATGGGGGTCGGCGGGCAGGTCACGGGGTTGCGGCGCCACCGCTCATGCTGCTGCTCCGTGGTGCGGGCGTCGCCGCGGCGCGGCTCCACGGGCGCGCCGTTCTCGTCCTCGGGCACGTACGTTGCGATGCGGACAGCCGCGTTGAGCGAGGAGGCGAGCTGCGGATCCGCAGCGAAGGTCATTCCCATGGAGGACGGCTTGCGCCGGCCTGCCAGCGCCACACCGGTGTCGGCGTTGTCGCGGTCCTCGTCGTCGCCTCGGACGACGTCGGGCGTGACCCCCTCGGCCTCCTCGGAGGAGCCGGCCTCACCGTGCTGCTGCGGGAAGAGCACGCCGATCGGGTAGGCCGTGACGGGGGCGTCGTAGGAAAGGACCTCGGTATCGCCCTGCCGCGGCCCCAGGAGGTCCGCGCGGAGTGCCGTGCGGAGGTCCTGTCGCAGGGAGTAGTGCGCGTCGCGGAGTGTGGAGCTCACGGGGTCGGGCTTCCTTCCGGGAGGGTTTCGCAGTGGGTCCAGTCGAAGCGGCCCAGGCCGTTGAGCCGGGGGGCCAGCCATGCGCCTCGGTCTCCCAGTCCGTGGCGGGCGGTCGTGGAGGGGGAGCCGACCACGGTCTCCACGAGTTCGATGCGCATCCCCTCGATCAGGGAGGGCCAGCGTTCCACGCGGTACCGCTCGCCCCGCCGGAGCAGCCGCCACAGGTCTTGGCGGAAGCGTCGGGACATCTCGCCGATGGGCCGGTCCCGGTGAAAGAGCCCGAACGGCGGGGTCTCGTCCACGGCGGAGGGCAACGAGTGCAGCCTCCGCAGGGTCACCGGGTCACCGGGGCGGACCTCGTCGACGAGGATGCGCTGCACGCCGACCGGGTCGGCGAAGGGCTCGCGTACCCCGCCGGGCACCTCCGTGTCCACGTCGAGTTCGCCGGCCTCGACCCCGGCACGCACGTAGGACTGATGCCCTCCGGCGTACCAGCGGCCGGTGGCCGCGTGCCGGCGCAACGGCCAGGTTTCCGGGCGGGCGATCCGGAAGACATCGTCGCGGGGACGGGTCATGGCCACGTACAGCAGTCGGGCTTCGGACACCGGGTCGTCCTCCCGTCCGCCCTGGGGGCCGATCGGTTCGGGCTCGGTGATCAGGACCCGATCGAATTCGAGGCCTTTGGCACGGTGAATCGTGGAGATCACCAGTGGATGTGACGCGGGAGCCGTGAGTTCGTCGGGCAGCCGCCCATCGGCGACGGCGCTGCGGAGGGCGGAGAGGTCGAGGGTATTGCGGGGACCGGCCGCGGCGCGGCGCAGGGAGCGCCACGCCCGGTCGGGTTCCACGGCCGCGGTGGCGAGTGCCGGCAGCTCGCGGAAGCGCTGTTCGGTGAGGGATGCCGCGCCGGTGCCGGTGAGGAGCCCGACGACCCAGGCGGGGGCCGGCCGGGCGCGGGACGAGGCCTGGATGCGGTGGGGGATCGCATGCCGGTTCAGATCCTCGGAGAGCCGCAGGACCTGGGCGTTGTTCCGGCACAGGACGGCAGTGGTTCCGTCGAATTCGATCAAGGAGTCGCGTACGAAGGCCTCTTCCAGCGATCCGAAGGCCGGGGCGGCGGCGAGCTCCGCGCGGAGCTCGCTGTGGATGCGGGTGGCCGCCACGGCGGACCGGCGGATGTCACGCGGCAAATCCGCGAGCCGCTGTCCGTGCTCGAGCGCAATGCGCGCCTCCGGAGTGCGGGTGCGGAAGTTGCAGTCGAGGACGAACTCCTGCACGTCGTCGACGTACGACACACGCAACCAGTCGAAGAACCGGTTGGTCTCCTCCGCTCGTTCGACGGGGTCCGACACCTGGAACCCGTAGATCGACTGGGCGGGATCGCCGACGACCGTGAAGCCGCAACTGTCACCCAGTCTGTCGAAAAGGGCTTCGATCATGTCCCGGCGGACCCCGACGAGGTCCTGGACCTCGTCGAGGACGATGTGCGCCGGGGCACCGTGCTCGGAGGACTCGACGGCCCCCCGTTCGATCGCCTGGGTCGCCAGCTCGATGCGCCGGTCGTAGGAGGTCTCCGCCAGGTCGGTGCGCGTGGGGTCCTCCTCCTTGAGCACGGTCAAAGCCCAGCCGTCGAAGGTCTGGGCTCGCACCCGGCGAGCGGAGCCGGTGCGGGTGTCGACCCGCTCTCGCAGCGCCCGGACGGCGCTGCGGGAGAAGGTCAGGGCAAGGATCTCGGAGGCTTCGAGGCCCTCGGTTCCGGTCAGGTGCTCGATGCGATAAGTCAGCGTGGTGGTCTTCCCCGAACCGGCCCTGGCGGTGACCAGCGCGCGCGCCTCCCAGGGGAGAGTGATCACGGCCCGCTGGTCAGGGGTCGGGGTGATGTCCGTGGAGACGGTCACCGGACGTCCTTTCGCCACAGGTACTCGAAGTCCGTGAACGCCAGGTCCTTGCGGAAGTTCGCGATGTTGTCGCGCACGTCCAGGATCAGACAGGTGTTCTTGCCGCCGTTGCTCTCGCCGCGGAGGCCTCGTCCGATCATCTGCTGGTAGGCGTTGGCACTGAACACGGGCCGGGCGATGACCACCGCGCGCGTGGCAGGAGCGTCGAACCCCTGTGACAGCACTCCGTAGTTGGTGATCACCCGCAGCTTGCCGGAGCGGAAATCCTCCACCTGCTTGCGCCGGACGGCCGAGGGCGTGGACGAGTCCACCGAGGCGGCCGAGATCCCCATGTCGTTGAGCTTCGCCGCCAAGAGGCCCGCGTGGGCCACGGAAGTGGCGAAGACCAGCACCGGCCAGTCCGCGGGCATGGCGGCGATCTCGTCGAGCAGCATGCGGTTGCGGCCTGCGTCCTCGGCGAGTCTCTGCTCCGCCTTCTTGGGCAGGAAGCCACCGAACTGCTCGATGGCGTCGACCTCGTGGTCCTCGAGACGGATCGCCGCGCCCGCCAGCTCGCGGTGCTCGACCTCGGCCAGCACGCCGATGGACTGGAGGTACGGGATGGGCTCGCCCAGGAAGATCCCCTCGTCGAGCCGGCGGTTGCCGAAGCGCTGTACGAGCCGGCGGGTCAGGTCGGTGTCGTTGCGGAACGGCGTGGCCGTGAGGCCGACGAGGTGTCGCGGGGTCTCGCGGTGCGTGAGCCCCAGCCCCTCCAGGAGTCGCGTGTACTCCGGAGAGATGGCGACGTGCGCCTCGTCGATCAGGACCAGCGAGGCCTCGCGCAGCCATGCGTACTCGTCGGTGTGGAGACAGTGCGCGAGCTTCGCGTCGGTGGCGACCACCAGATGAGGGCGTCCGGTCACGGGTGTCGCGGCATTGCTCTTCCACAGCCGGTCGATGACGAGGGGCTGGTCGGCGCCGACCTGCGTCCACACGAACTTCCAGGACTGCACGGCCTGCTCGCACAGTTCGTCGGTCTGTGCGATCCACAGGATCGGGCCGGTGGGCGTCCCGGAGGAGCGGATCCAGCGGATCACGGCCTCGGCGGTGACGCGCGTCTTGCCCGCCCCTGTGGGCAGCGTGAGCATCGCCCGCTGGGGGGTGGCGAAGGACAGCAGCTCGGTGAATTTGGATGCCAGGCGCTCCTGGTAAGTGTGCAGCGGTGGGAAGGGGCGGGGCCCGTGGATCTCCTCGCGGGCGGGGGGCGAGGGCAGCCGGGCACCCGCGAAGGCATCGGGGAAGCCCAGGTCCGCGACGAATCGCAGGGCGGGGCCCAGCCCGTCGAAGGTGGGGGGAGCGTCCTCGTGGCGGGCGGAGATGTCCTTGGCATGGACGCGCAGGATGCTGTACCCGTGGGCGTGGTAGGCCAGTTCGGCGATACGGCGGGCGTCGGGCTGCGTACCCTCCGGCTCGCCTTCGATCAACCCGGCGGGCAGCCCGAGCCGCAGCTTCTCCTCGCCGACCAGCAGGCCGATCTTGTCGATCGGGTCCTCGGCGGCGCGGATGCGCGCCAGCGCCTCCTGACGCTCCTCGTTCTCCTGCTGACGACGCTGCGATTCGAGCAGGTCGCGGCGACCGGTGGTGCCGAGACCGAAGCCGAACGCGGCGTCGGCCGCCAGGAGCACCTCCTCCTGGCCGGCGTCGAACAGGACCAGCAGAGTTCTGTCCTGGCGGTGGCGCCGCAGCGTGGCGAGGCGAGTGCCGTTCGGCGTGCGCACGACCTCTTCGAGTTCCGTGCAGCGCTGGACCTGCAGTCCCTCCACGCGGTTCCTGCCGAACCTCTGGCGGAGCACCGGGAACAGGGCGGTCAGCACCTCGGCGTCACCGGCGGGGACGGCGCGCACCTGCTTCTCGATCACCTCGGAGACCCGCCGCAGCCCCAGTTTCGCGATCAGGAGCTCGGCCCGGGTGTGGTCCTCGGGGGAGTCGACGAGCAGGGCGGGGTGCTTCTCGAGGATCAGCTCCTCGTAGTCCTCCCGGGAGGTGGCGAGCGCCGCCTCGGAGGCGGGCCGCAGCTCCCAGTCGGTGCCGACACGGCACCGGACCGTCCCGCGCCCGGTCAGCAGGGCGGGGGCGACCTCGACGAGCAGGGCGTATGTGCTCCCGACCAGCTCGTCGTCCTCGCTGTCGTCCGCCTTCTGCAGGAGTTCCGCCCACAGCTCCGATCGCACCGACTCGACGGAGGACGGCAACCCGAGGCGGCTCGCCTTGTCGGGTTCGAGATCGGTGACGGGAAGGACGCGTGCGTACGGGGCGAGCTCGGGGCCCACCGCCTCGGCCACGGGAACCACGCCGAGAGAAGTCCGCACGGTGCCGCGGTCCCGCAGGAGCCAGAGGATCGGGGACACGACCTTGGTGCGGGTCCGCACCGACCCGCCGATCTGCCGGGTCCAGTGAGGTACGAGGGCCTCCGTGGGCAGGGCGTCGAGGAAGGCGGCCCTGCCCAGGGGGGAGAGCCGGTCGAAGAGGTGGAGAGGGCCGGCGACCTCGCGCCCGGTCAGGACGACGGTCTGGAGCTGGACACGCCGAGCCTTCGCCTCGAGGCCTTCGCAGTAGGCGGTGTGGATGGCCGCGTGGTATCCGTCGAACCATTCGTCCCCGCGCGGGTCGTGGCCGCCTCCGGGCGCGGTCCGCATGCCCAGCTCACGCAGGACGTCGCGGTCGTGGAACCCGAGGTCGACGGCCACGGCGGCGTCGCGGGAGCCGTCACCCGGCACCACCTCGCCCGGCAGCAGGCAGTCGATCATCAGACGGAAGCCCCCGTCCATCGTCCTGACCTTCAGCGTCTGCTCCACGTGCGGGATCCTCTCCAGGAGGACCGAGGCCCGGGCCGCGCCGTGCGCCTCGGCCTGGAGTTCCCAGAACCGGGTCCAGGCGTCGTCGTCGTAGCCGGCGAACCCCTTGTCGAGGACGTTGTGGAAGCGACCCTCGGCGTCGGCCTGGTGAATTCCGACAGCCTCCAGGTACGGCGTCATGTCGGGGTCGGAGGCGATCGCCTCGTGCACGTACATGTGGTCGTCGGCCAGGCCGTCCGCGCCCGTGCGACGGAAGACCCGGCCGCTGCCGGGTGCGGCGAATCCGTGGTCGGAGGTCAGCACGATGCGGGCCGAGCGGGCATTCGCGACCACGGCGATGCGTTCGCCGGGCGGAAGCGACGAGGCGTTTTCGATCACGGTGGCGAGCACGCGGACGGCGGCCGCCGAGGACTTCGGGGTTCCGTCCTCGACGAGGGCCTCCAACCACTCTCGGACTTCGGCGCGTTGCCTGCCGGCCGCACCGAGGATGTGGTTCATCTTGCCGCGGCGGTCGCGGTCGACCTCCACGGACCGGTGGACCCAGTCCGCGGGACGTCCGGGGTGCGCCGCCCACAGTTCCAGGACCTCCGGGCCGAGCTTCTCGCCGATCGGCTCGGGGTGGATGCGGAGGTCGGCGGGGGAGCGCAGGACGCCGTCCTGGTCGGGAAGGGAGGGGCGCACGGCAGCCAGCTCCCACACCTGCTCGGTCAGCATGGCGCACGCCCAGTTCGGGGACTCCTTGGACCGGCCGGGCAGCAGCGGGAGGTAGGCCGCCGGGTCTGCGGGCTCCACCAGTTGGGGCAGGGAGTCGACGACCAGGCCGGCGGCGACGCCGATCAGTTCCTCGTTGAGGTCGCTGCCGTCGAGCAGGTTCTGGCGGTCCTCGTTCGTCTTCCACGCCGCGTTGAGCGCGCCGCGCAGGGTGGTGGGGTACTTGGTCGGGAAGAACGACCAGAAGGCCCCGCGGCTGTGCGGCACCTGGAGGTGTCCCTTGGCGTCTTCCGTGTACTCGGGAACGGCCCAGGACACGTCGATGGTGGCGTGACGGTGGAGTTCCCCCGCGCCCTCTCGTGCGGTCGCGCTCACCTCGTGGGGGACGGTGAAGACCCGGTAGTGCTCGGTGTGTCCCTGGGCCCCACCGCGGGACTCGTGGACGGTGTGCTTCGCGCCCTCGTGCTGCACGGTGATCTCACGCGTCACGAAGGGCACCGACCGGCGGTCCTCCAGACGCACGACGCCCACGTGGTTGGAGAAGAGCGGGAAGAGACGGGGGAACTCCTTCTCGGCGGCCCGGCGCTCCTCGGGCGACTGGTGCAGGTCGGGCCGCAGCCGCTCGTCCATGTCCTTGTCGACGGGCAGTGGAAGTCGGACCACCGTCGCCGCCCATGTGAGGAGCTCGTCGAGGACCGGGTCGGCGAGGCGCTCCCGCGCGGTGTTCAGAGGTCGGGCGAGACGCAGAACGGGAGTGTCTCCGAGGGCGAAGTCGGGCAGTCCCGCCGCCGCCCGTGCGGTGTCGATGGCCTGGCGGATCATGGCGCGGGACCAGTTGGCGTCGAAGCCGAACGATCCGTGTTCTCGGGTGAAGAACTCGGGACAGTCGGTGACGGACAGCACGGACTTCACCCCCACGCCGAAGCGCCCGACCTCCCCGCTGCGCTTCTTTGAAACGCCCATGCGCAGGATGGTGTCCGCACCCTCCGGTGTCAGTGGTTCGCCCTCGTTCGCGCAGTACAGGTGGTCCTTGGTCAGGACGACGTGGATCCTCCCGCCGGGATGGCCGCGCAGGGCGTCCGAGGCGTTCTGCACCAGCTCGAACACCTGCCGGTCCCCGTATCCACCCTGATGGATGCGGCGCTCGCCGTTCGCGTCCTCCTCCGCCCGCGCGGGGTTGACGGCGTAGGTCTGCAAGGAGAGATCGGTGAGTTCGGAGACCGTGCGCAGCAGGCGACTCTCCGGGGGCGCGTTCACGAAGGGGTTCGCTCCTCAAGCTCGTTGGCGCGTACAAGGGCACCACAAACAGCGGTAGTTGGGATAGACGCCCGTCCCAGTCCACGGTGATCACAACCGTAACCGGACGGTGAGGATCACGTCCATGAAATGAACATCTCTGACCGGGGAGTGCCGACCTTCGTGGATGTTCAATGGTTTTTGACACTGAGGTAGATGTCAAATGCCCTGGTAGGGTGCCCTGGTGGCGATCGGCGACGACGGTCGCAGGTACACGGGAGACGCCGAGGAGGGCATGTGACCGAGCGCGGAGCCGAGGACTTCGGGCCTTGGCTGGCACGGCAGTTGCGCCGGGCCGGGATGTCCCAGGCGCGCCTCGCGCAAGAGCTCCAGCTCACGCGGGCGGCCGTCTCCGCCTGGATCACCGGTCGCGCGGAGCCGCGTGAAGAGACCAAGCGTGAGATCGCCAGGGTCCTTGGCACGGACACGGCATCCGTCTACAACCGCACCACCGACGTCGTGGTCCGCATGCCCATTGTCTGGCGACACCGTCTGGGACACCCCGACGGCGGGCGAGAGTACGGAAATCCGGCGATCTTCGCCTTCGACGCGGACCTCTCCGTGCTCGCCCGCGAGGCCACGCAGAACTCTCTCGACGAGCGCCTCGACTCGACCGCCCCGGTGCGGGTCCACTACACACTGGAGGAGCTCGTCGGTGAACACCTCGACGCCTTCCTGCCGGCCCTGCGCTGGTCCGAGCTCCGCGAACACTTCGAGGAGGCCGCCTCCTCCGACCAGAAGGTCGCCCGCGGCCTCCGCTCGGCGTTGGACGACCTGGCGAGTACCCGGAGCATGCTGCTGCTGCGCATCGACGACTTCAACGCCTCCGGACTGACCGGGGACGAGTACGGCGACGGGCGCTACGCGGCGGTCGTGCGCCGGCAACTGGACAGCCACAAGCGGACCGCGGGCCGAGCCGGCGGATCGTACGGGCTCGGCAAGGCCACACTTTGGGCGACCAGCCGCTTCGGCCTCGTACTGGCCAACTCCACCCTCTCCGAACCCCACGAGGGTCGGGTGCAGCGGCGTGTGGTGGGCCGGCTGGAACTTCCCTGGCGCGAGGTTGCAGGCGTGGCCTACGCGGGGCCCGGCTGGCTCGGCGAGGAGGACACGTCACCGGCGCGCAAGGACATCGCACGCTCCTGGTGGGCGGACGAGCAGACGGTCCGAGACCTGCGCCTGGAGCGTCCGGGGAACGAGCCGGGTACGTCCTTCCTGATCGTCGGTGCGCACGACGCGTCGGGTGACGCGGAGTCCCTGAGGGACATGCACGACAAGCTCGTCAAGTCCCTGGCCGATGGCTTCTGGGCCGCGATGGTCGGGGGCCGGGGACACGGCCCGCTGCTCGACGTGCGGGTCACGACCCTGCGCAACGGACAGGTGCTCATCCCGGAACAGCGTGTGGACCCGCACGTTCACCATCCCGCCCTCTCCCGGGCGCTGCAGGCCTACTACGACGGCGATACGGTGTCTGAGCTCACTGCCGGCGACCAGGTCGCCCAGGCGGCGGTACCGCTCCGTGTACCTGCCCTGCGCCAAGCGGAGGGAGGCGGCCGTTCAGGGGAGCATCCGCATGACGCCGTCCTCCTGGTCACCCCCGCCGCCGAAGGTGACGAGCTTGCCAATCGCGTCGTGTGCATGCGCGGCAACCGCATGACGGTCATGGAGCGGCGCCCCCGCGAAATACCGCTGGGGGCACCCGCCTTTCAGGCGGTCCTGCTGGCCGGGTACGCCACGGGACGGCAGACCCCGGACGTCGCTGCAGCGGAAGCGTTCCTGCGCGCCTCGGAGCCCCCGGAACACGACCGTTGGGACCGCACGGCGGAGTTGCGCACCCTCTACCAGCGCGGGGCACTGACCCGCCTCGCCGAGTTCCGCACCGACACGGACCAGGCGGTCCGCGCACTCGTCGGCCGGCGGGAGGTCCGGGGCGGGGAGGGCCCGGCCGTACTGCGTGAACTCCTGCAGCTGGATGCCGGCCGAGTGACGTCCGGACGCGGTGCGCAGTCGTTCCCGTCGGTCCGCACCGCCCAGGCGGAAGTCGACGCCACCGGCGCATGGCACGTCACCGTGGCACTCCGGGTGCCGCACGCCCCGGATCCCTGGGTGCTCACGCCCGTCGCCAAGTTCGACGTGCGCTCAGGCGGGCGTCCCTCCGTCGATTGGGCCACGCTCGTAGGGCAGGAGAACTGCGAGGTGCGCGGAGGCGACCTGGTCATCCCGCCGGGGGTGCGCACCGCCGTGTTCGGCGGCGTGACCGATCCCGCAACCCATCCCGTCCACGGCGGCCTTGCCCGGCTGGTCGTCGACGTCGTGCAGAGCCGCGGAGGTGCGATGTGAGGCCGCTCGCCCCTTACCCGATGCTCCTCGGAGACGTGGAGCTGGACGTCCTGTCCGTCCGCGTCGACGGTATGGATCTGCCGTACGCTCACGTCTCCCGCACGGAGCGGACCGTCGGCCTGGACCGCTCCGGTCGCGCCGACTGGGAGCTCGCCGAGCTGCGCCTGGAGGCCCGGCTGCCAGCTGCGGAGATCGTGGAAGGGCCCTGGTCGGACGTGGTCTGCCTCGCCGTCCTCACGGAGAAGGCGACGAACTCCCGGATCGCTGTCCGCCTCAACGGCACGCATGGCGTGCTGCGGGGAACACTGGAGCTGCCCCGGGGCATGTACCGGGAACGGGCCGCTCTGGCCCTGGCCGTCGTCGCAACCGTCGGTGAGGTACCCGGGCGCCTCGTCGGATCCACGCAGCAGGACTGGTACGTGGACCTGTGCAGCGCCGTGCCGAAGCGCCGGCGCGAGGTCGAGATCGTGGAGGCGGACTTCCGAGAAGGCCCGTACGAGTGGCTCCGCCCGTTCAAGGACGCGCCGTGGGTGATCGAGACCGCCGCGGAGCTGCCCACCGTGTACCTCAATTCGGCCGGAGTCGAAGGGCTGCCGGCCGTCCTCGGCGGCAAGGGCGGCTCGCCCGCGGAGCGCATGCTGCGCGACGTGGTCGCGGGCCAGATCGCCCAGGACGCGTGGACGGCCATGTTCCACGCGGCGAGCACGGACCCGGAGACGGACGAGGACGGCACGCCGCTGATCCCACAGGGGTGGCGGGGCACGGTACTGCGCGCGATGCTGCCGGACGTACTTCCCGGGCTACGCACTCAGGACGCCCTGCGCGAGGTCGAGGAGCGTCGGCGCCGCGGCGCGGGATGGGCGGAACTGCAGACGGGCGTCCTCTACGCCGCGGGCCGGCGTGGCCGGACGGCGAAGAAGCTGACGGACGCCGTGCGCTCCGTCGATCAGGGCGAAAGGTGATGGGCATGTCTGTTCGGTTCGCCCCGGGGGCAGTCCCCGAGTACGTGGGCCTGCTCGCGGAAGTCGCCCTCGCCCCCCATCTCGGCGGCGACGTGCTGTCCGGGCGGGCGGTCCCCCCGCCCGCGGCTCTTGGCAAGGCATCCGCGTACCCGAATCATGAGCGGCGTCGGCGGACCGGGCCAGTCCGCGTGCTCGTGGAGGAGGCCATGCGGCGTTTTCCCGAGAGTCCGCCGGAGGCCGACGGATGGCTGGCGCCCAGGCTCCACGCGACTCTCCGGATGACCCGGGCCGAGGCCGCGGATCCGAGGCTGTGGAACTTCCTGGCCGCGCTGGTCGCCCCCGACTACGTCGTCTGGCGCCACGGGGGCACGGGGACGACTGCTGCGGCCCGCTTCGTCGGCCCGCACTACACCCAGGTCTTCGCACGGTTGTGGTGGGCCGCGGAGCTGTTCCGCAACGGCCAGGACTACCACCCGGTGGAGGTCGCCTGCCGAGTACAGGACGTACTGAACACGACCATGCGGTTGGACGTGATCGACCACCGACCCACCGCCCGGGCAATGATCCTCCTGCTGGAACGGCGTCTCGCGGAACAGCCAGGCGGGGTCGGCGATTGGGTCAACGCCTTCTCGGCCGCGGTCAACTCGGCGGGCAGCACGCTCGTGTACGACGTCCTTGCGCCGGCTCCCCCTCACGACGGCGTGGGGCTGTCCGACTGGATCGCGGAGGCGGAGGACGAACCCGTCGTGCCGTGGGACCGGCTGCCCTCAGGCCCTGACGACGGCGAGGTGCCGGACGAGACGGTCCAGGCGTTGCTTCCGCTGTTCGAGAGGCTGGCGAAGGAAGCGCCTCCGCGCAAGCGGGGGCGCAAGGAAGCCTGAGGCTCAGGAGTCCAGGGGGAGCGGATCAGCCTGGGGAACGGCGCCTTCCGCGGAGTCCTTCGGGCCCTCCGCCAGGGGCGTCGTAACCAGGTTGCCCCGCTTGCTCGTCTCCCAGTCCAGCCTGACGAACGCGTCGAGGGAATCGGGGTCGACCGTCCTGCCCAGAGCCGCGGCGAGCACGTGGGCGGCGAGCCGGGGCGGGATGGCGTTGCCGATCTGCTGGGGCACGTCCTTCGGTTGCCACGGGTAGTCCCGGGGGAAGGTCTGGAGCCGACCTGCCGCGGCGTGGTCGAACCGGGACTCCCCGCTGGAGGTGACGACGCGGTTGCGGGAGATCTTGCCGGTGACCGTGGCCGAGGGCTCGTTCCACGAGCGCCGGCCGCGCGCCTTGGGGTCGCCGCCCGTTCCGTAATTGGAGACGACCTCGAATGCTTCCTTGCGGTCGAGGGCGTCCGCCATGGTCACCCAGGGTTTCACGCCCTCGCCGGCCTGGGGCTTGCGCGGCACGCCCTTGCGGTAGCGCTGGTGGGTCGGCTCGGGAAGGGCTGCCTGGCCGAATTCCTCGCGTCGTGCGATCAGGATGGCTCGGCGGCGGGTCTGCGGAACGCCGAATTCCTCCGTATGGAGAATGCCGACGGCCGTCGTGTAGCCGCGGGCGTTCAATACGAGCGCCATTTCCTTCCAGACGGGCAGCACCGCCGGAACCTGCTCCAGGACGATCGCCTCGTACGGGTGGCCGGCAGCCTCGGCGCCGAGTGCCCAGCGCAGGGGCTCGAGGACGAGGGCGGTGCGCTCGTCCTCGAGCTGCACGAGGTCTTCCTTGATCAGGTGGAAGGGTTCATCTGCGGCCATCCGCGCCACGAAGGCGAGCACCTGGTCCAGTGCCCGACGCCCGGCCCCCCCTCCCGCGACCGTGTAGGTCTGGCAGGGCGGACCGCCCGCCAGGTATTTGGCGTTGGGGAACTTCTCCGGACCGTAATTCCGAACGTCGCCCGACTCCGTGGCGAGTCCGGCCTTGGTGCGTGTGGCACACGCGTTGGAGTCCCACTCGATCCCGAGGGTGGGAATCCCGAGCCAGTGGGCGGCCACGTCCAGCCCGCCAGGTCCCGCGAAGAGATCGACCAGGACGATCGATGCCGGGTCGGCGGATGCAGGCTGGGGCGGCACGGAACTCATGGGGAGGCAGTTTAGTCGGCCGCCGGCGCTCGCCGGCACCGAGTGCCCGGAAACGGCCGGCGAGGAGAGGCGGTCAGGCCCGGAGGGCCGCGGCGATGGCGTCCCCCAGGACCCTGCCGACCTGCGGCGGCGAGGCGTGCCCCACCTGCCGGTATCGAGCGGTCTTCTTGCCGGCGAACTGCCACTCCGGCGGGAAGCCCTGCAGCTTCGCGGCCTGCTCGACGGTCAGGGCCATCATTCCGGACCGTCCGAGCTCGGGGTCCCAGTGAAAGTCCGCACCGGGAACCTGGTCCGCGACCGTCCCGCCGTCGACGCCCATCTTCGCCCAGGCCTTCTTGGAGCCGGTCGGCCCGAGGTCTGCCCCGCCACGCTCCCACGAACCGCCGACGAGGGTGGGCGCGATGCGGTCGGCCTGGGCGGCCCATTCCTCGGCACGGTCCCAGCCTCGGGAAGCCATCGACTCGAGAAGGGCCTCACCCACCGTGACCATGTCTTCCAGGTCGGGCTCCGGCTTTTCGAAACGACTGGTCACATTGCTCGCGAATGCGACGAGGAAACCCTGCTTTCGATCCTGTGGAACCCCGTGGTCCGCGGCATTCAGCACGAACCACTCGTACCGGTATCCGAGGTGGTCGAGCTCCTTTTCCATTTCTTCCCGAATGGGGGCGTAGGTGTCCTTCGTGACCAGGTCCGGGACGTTCTCCACGAGCAGTGCCCGCGGCTGGACCCCGTGCATCAGCATGATCGTGGCACGGAGGATCTCCAGTTCCAGGTCACTGCCACGACTGCGGTTGATCGCAGCGGTGGCCTTCACCCGCGGCAGCCCTGCGGACAGCAGGTCCACGCCGTAGGTCTGCTGGTGATCGACCGGGTCGAAGTCCAGCAGGTCGGTTTCCAGGACGTTCCACTCGGGGCGGTTGAGGCGCAGCGTCTCGCAGGCGACGGGGCGGTTGTCGAGGGCGATCACGGGCGTGAAGCCGGCCCCCTCCAGCCCGAGGGCGAGGCCACCTGCACCCGCGCAGACCTCCAGTGATGTCAGCCCTGCACCCGCTCCGGTCACCGCCATGCCCAACCGCCGTCTCTCGCCGTGCTCTGCCTGATTGCCCCACAGCGTAGGCGGTCGACCGAAGGCCTTTTCGATCAGGCGTCCGGGGCAGAAGCCCCGTGGCACTCCGCGTACGGCTTGTCCGAGGTGCACCAGCAGGGGGAGGTGGGGGTGGGGGGCCAGGGGGTGGCTTTGCCTCGGGCCGCCAGGGTGGTGGCGTATTCCGGGAGGAGGGCCGGGGAGGCCGGGGAGGTCTTCTCCGAGGCCGCGAAGGCCTCGTACGAGGGGACGCTGCCCGTGACGATGCCGAGGTTGGTGGTGCCCGAGGCGGCCAGGGCGCGGAGGGAGGATTCCACGCGGGCGAGGTGGGCCTCGTGGGAGGGGTACTCCGCCGCCAGGGTGGGGTAGCTCGTCAGGAGCTCGGCCAGTTCGCGCTGGGGCCAGTGGAGGATCGCCACCGGGAAGGGGCGGGAGAGCGCGGCTCGGCGGTCGCCCAGTTCGGCGCGCAGGCGGGCGATCTCGGCGCGGAGCTCGGCCGGGTCGTCGGAGCCCAGGGCCCAGATGCGCTTGGGGTCGTGGAGCTCGTCCAGCGGGATCGGGCCGATGTGGCGGGTGTCGGCGACCATGTCCCAGTCGTCGTGGGGGAGGGCGAGGAGCCGGCGTACCCGGTGGCGGCCCGTCAGGAGGGCGGTGGTGGCCCGGGTGAGGGGGGCGGACTCCGGGATCAGGAGGGTGGCCGCCTCCGTGAAGCACTCGTGCGCGGCCTCCAGCTCGTCGTGTGCCTCCAGGGCCTCGGCGATGACCTCCCAGGGCGCCGGGTCCTCGGGAGCGGCCGCGCGGATGCCGGAGATCAGGGCGCGGGCCTCGGCCTCGTGGCCGTACTCCCACAGGTTCGCGGCCTGGAGGGCCTTGATCAGGTGGGGGTTGGCGGGGGCGGAGGCCAGGAGCCGGTCGTACAGGGCGCTCGCGCGGTCCCGGGCGTCGGCCAGTTCGAGGTGGGCCGCGGCCTGGAGGAGCAGGGGCTCCTGGTCCTCGGGGTAGCGGGACGCCGTGCGGATGAGGCGCTCGGCTTCGGCGATGTGCTCGGCAGGCGTGTCGGGGCGCATGGTTCACACCGTACTGCTGCTGGTCAGTTGAGGGGGGAGGTCTTAGGGTGCGGCCCGTGCGGGAGCGCGTGCGGGTGGTGGTGCAGGGAGGCGGCCGGCGGGGGCGTCGGGCCGGTCTCGCGGGGCTGCTGTGGGTGGGTGCCGAGGCGATCACCACGCTGGGGGTGGTGGTGGCGTTGCTGGTGGTGCACCAGGTGTGGTGGACGAACCGGCAGGCCGTGGCAGCCGCGCAGGAGCGGGTCCGGGCGCTGGAGGAGGGGTGGGGCGGGCCGGCGGGTGGGGCTCCGGTCGTCGTCGAGGGGGATTCGAGCGGGAGCCATCCCTCCAGTGATCCGGTGCCGGGGGACTCGCGGGCCGCTCCGCCGGGCGGGCCTTCCGCGGGCGCCTCGGGCGGGCCTTCCGCCCTGCCTCCGGCCGGGGCCCCGGCGAGGTCCGCGCCGCCGAGGTCCCCGGCACGGGCGGCTCCGGCGCGCGACGAGGCGTACGCGGTGCTGCGCATTCCGCGGCTCGGGCTCGCCGTGCCCGTCGCGGAGGGGGTCGACAAGCGGGCGGTGCTGGACAAGGGGTACGCCGGCCACTACCCCGGCACCGCCCAGCCCGGCACGCAGGGGAACTTCGCGCTGGCCGGGCACCGCAACACCCACGGGGAGCCGTTCCGGTACCTGAACCGGCTGCGGGAGGGGGACGAGCTGTACGTCGACGTACGGGGACGGCGGTACGTGTACGCGGTGGGGAAGGTGCTGGGGGAGACGAGCGCGGGGGACGTGGGGGTCATCGCGCCGGTGCCGCGCAGTGCGGTCAAGCCCGGGTACGGGTACGGCGCGGCCGGCTCGTACATCACGCTGACGACGTGCACGCCCGAGTACACCTCCCGGTACCGGCTGGTGGTGTGGGGGACCCTCAAGACCGTTGTCGGTGGCGACCGTTAGTATCGATCGTGAGTTCCCGTACGGGTGAGGAAGGGGGTGGGGCGGATGTCGGCTCGGCGCGTCGGTGCCGGTGTGCGGTCCTCCTCCGTGCGGTCCTCCTCCGTGCTGTCCTTCCTCGGTTCCTCGCGGGCCGCCCGGCTGCTCGTCGCGCTGCTGCTGCTCGGCGGGTTGCTCGGGATGGTGTCGGGGGAGGCGGGGCTGGCCGCCGGTGTGGTCGTCCTGGCCGCTGCCGTCGCCATGGGGGCCGCCGCGCTGGCCGCGTGCCTCGTACGGCCCGTGCCGCCCCACCGAATACGCACCGCGATCCGTGATCGCGAGCAGCGCACGGCGTTCCTGCCGCAGCGCGATCCCGACGCCTCGGGCCGGTCTCGGCCCAGGGCGCCCGGCCGTCTCGTCCTGACGGCCGCGTAGGGGCGCGCAGTACCTGCTGCCTTCTGCTGAACGATCACTGTTGTCGCCCCTCGCGGGTCGTCACGCCGAAACGCACCTTTTTCGACGTGTGACGAGACCCTTCGGAGGGCCCGCGTGTCCGTTTTCACTGATCTTGTCGTCGAGCTGGGCCGGCTCCTGGAGCCGGTGCTGGCCGAGTCCGCGACCGCTGCCGCGATCGTGCTGTTCACCGTCCTCGTACGGCTCGCCCTGTACCCGCTGGGCCGGGCCGCGTTCCGGGCGGCGACGCCGACGGCCGGCTGCCTGCCCATGCTGTTGCAGCTGCCGGTGTTCTTCCTGATGTACCGGTCCTTCTCCTCGGGCGGCGAGCTGATGGAGCACCGGCTCCTCGCCGCGCCGCTCGGTGCCCATTGGACGGGCGCGCTGGAGGAGGGCGGCCCGTTCGGGGCGCAGGGCCTGGTGTTCCTCGGCCTGTTCGCGGCGATCGCGGCGGTGGCCGCTTGGAGCGCGGTACGGGGGCGGCGCGCCGCCGCGGCCGCACCGGCCGTGCCCGTCGGCCTGCCCGCGAGCGCGCAGCGCGGCGGCGGGGGAGGGGCCGCTCCGGCCGCGCCGAGCCCCGAGCAGCTGGCGGCGATGCGCAAGCTGGGCGGCGTACTGCCCCTGCTGTCGTTCGGGACGCTGATCACGGCGGCCGTGGTCCCGCTGGCCGCGGGGCTGTATCTGCTGACCACCACCGCCTGGTCGGTCGCCGAGCGCGCCTGGCTCCAGCACCGCAGGGACAGGGGCGCAGCAGGGAGCGGAGCGGGGGACGGAGCCGAGCGTTCCAGTCTGTGAACAGGGTCTTGCGGATTGGTCGGACTTCTTGGAGGATCAGCCAATCCTCCGATGGCCGCAACCCATCGGCCGGCTCGTGCCGCCATGCCCGCCCCTTCGGCATGCCCACGGGCCGACCACCCACGACCACGGGAGAATGCCCATGAAGCTGCTGCGTGTCGGACCCGTCGGGTCGGAGCGCCCCGCGCTCCTCGGCCAGGACGGAACCCTGCGGGACCTGTCCGGCCTGATCACGGATGTGGACGGCGCCCTGCTGTCCGACGCGTCCGTGCTGTCCCGGGTGCGGGAGGCCGCGGCGGGCGGCGAGCTGCCGGTCCTGGACGCGGAAGGGCTGCGGATCGGGTCCCCGGTCGGCCGCATCGGCAAGGTCGTGGGCATCGGGCTGAACTACTTCGGGCACGCGGCCGAGATCGGCGCGGAGCCGCCGGCCGAACCGATCCTCTTCCTGAAGGCCGCGGACACCGTGGTCGGCCCCGACGACACCGTGCTCATCCCGCGCGGCAGCGTGAAGACCGACTGGGAGGCCGAGCTCGGCGTCGTCATCGGCAGCACCGCCCGCTACCTGTCCTCCGCCGAGGAGGGCCTCGCGCACGTCGCCGGCTACACGCTGGTCAACGACGTCTCGGAGCGCGAGTTCCAGATCGAGCGCGGCGGCACCTGGGACAAGGGCAAGAACTGCGAGACCTTCACCCCGCTCGGCCCCTGGCTGGTCACGGCCGACGAGGTCCCGGACCCGCAGGTCCTGGACGTGAAACTGTGGGTCAACGGCGAGCTGAAGCAGGACGGCAACACCTCGGACCAGATCTTCCCGGTGGGTGAGGTCGTCCGGTACCTGAGCCGGTTCATGACCCTGTACCCGGGCGACGTCATCGTCACCGGCACCCCGGCGGGCGTGGCCATGGGCCAGCCGGAGCCGAAGCCGTACCTGCGGGCGGGCGACGTCGTGGAGCTGGAGATCGAGAAGCTCGGCCGGCAGCGCCAGGAGTTCAAGAGCGCGTAGTCGTAGAGCGAGAGGAGGGGGGGAGGGGGCCCCGGGCCGCCGCACCCCCACACTTCCGGAGTGGGTGGGGATTCGCGGGCCGCGGCCGCGTGGCGGAGCCAGCGGGTGG
>NZ_JBEZKZ010000047.1:0-57028 GCF_040651895.1 Streptomyces sp. NPDC048352 | reverse complement strand
CCTCAAGGGCGCTCCTTCGTCGCGTCGCTTCGCGATGGCCTTCGGCCACCCTTGACCGACCGACCCGCCCCGGAAAGCCGAAAGACTGCCGGGAAACCCCCAAAAGAACGGTCACTGGGGAGGACAGGCGGGAGCGGGTCTCTCAGGGATGAGGCGAGGGGCCGGGCGTTGCCTTGCCGGGCATCCGGGCCCCATATCCGGTGCCCAGGACCGGGGGCCCGGCCCCACCCGTACCGGACAGCGACCAGGGCAGCGCGGGAAGCCGATGGGCGCGACAGATCGCTACGCGCTCCTCATTGCTTGGCGTCCGGCGGCCGTCTGGGGCTGGTACCCGCACCAGACGTTGATCAGGACCACATCCGGCACCGACGGGCGCGTCTGCTTGGCGTCCGGCGGCTACCTTGATCAACACAGCTGATCAATCCCTGAAGAAAGCCTTATCGTGAGCGAGACCCGCCCCCACGTCCTCTTCTCCTTCGGCACGCTGATGGACCCGAAGGTCCAGAAGACCCTCTTCGGCCAGACCGTGCCCAGCTTTCCCGCGTCGCTGGCCGGGTACACGACCAGGCCGCTGAAGATCACCGATCCCGAGGTGATCGCGGCCAGTGGCCTCGACGTGCACCTGACCCTGGAGCGCAAGATCGGTGCCGTGGTCGAGGGAGCCGTTCTCCATCTGACCGACCACGAACTCGCCGCAGCCGACGCCTACGAGGTCGACGACTACATCCGTCGACGGGTGGTCCTCGCATCGGGCGAGAGCGCCTGGGCCTATCTGGACGCGAAGCCGCTGCGCCCGTCGGCGCGCATCGTGATCGTGGGCGACAGCATCGCCTACGGCCGTTGTGACCCGCAGGGAGGATGGGCGTCCCACCTGGCCTCGGCCCACATAGCCGAGAACGAGACCGACCACCGGGTGTTCAACCTGGCCATACCCGGCATCACCTTGGCAGACGTCAGTGAGCAGACGCCCACCCTGCTGGCCCCCCGCCGGCCTGACACCCTCGTCGTCGCCGCAGGCATCAACGACTCCGCCCTCCCCGACGGTCTCGCACCCATCGCGGACGCTCTCCAGAACCTCGCTGCCGCAGCGCACACGCACAACGCCCGGCTCGTCGTCCTGGGTCCGATCTGGCTGGACGAGGAGCGCACCAGCAACTACGAGGGCCTCTGCTTCACCCGGGAACGGGCCCTGGCCCTGCGCGCATCCCTGCGGGCCTGGTGCGACGAGAACCACGTCGACTTCGTCGACATGTGGGAGCCCCTGCGCGACAAGCCGGACCTCCTCCTCGACGGCATCCACCCCACCCCGACCGGTCACCAGGCCCTGTACCACCACCTCACCGCCCACACCCGCTGACCGGCCCCTGACCCCTCGCCTCGTCCCTGAGGGACCCGCTCCTCGGACCTGTCCCTGGTGACCGTTCTTTTGGGGGCTTCCCGGCAGTCTTTCGGCTTTCCGGGGCGGGTCGGTCGGTCAAGGGTGGCCGAAGGCCATCGCGTAGCGACGCGACCGAAGGGAGCGCCCTTGAGGGACCGGCCCGACACGGAACGACGATGGGACTGACGGGAAACCCCCACACCAGCTGTGATGCGGTCCAGGGTCAGCCGGCCGCCGTGACGCCGCCGAGGTGTGGGGCTGTTCAGGTCAGGCTTGCCATCTGCCTTCTGATGAGTTCCACACTCTGCTGCGCTGGAAGGGCCTCGCCTTCGAGGTCTCCAAAGGCTCGCACCGCATCTCGCACGTCCTCCGGTTCCGTGATGATCCGTGCCGTGCGGTAAGAGTCGATGCACACGGACTGCACATGCGTCGGGGAAGTCAGGATGGATAGAGGGACATCGATCAACAGGTTCGGTTCCGCGTTCAGCGGCAGGATGCGGATGCTCGTGGTCGGCCGCTCGCTGTGGGAGACGAGGGCTGCGAGTTGCTCCCACATCTCCGGAGCCGGTACGAAGCGTCGGAGGATCACCGACTCGCACAGCACGACGCGGAGGTGGGGCGGGCGGGGACCCTGCAGTATTTCCTGGCGGGCGAGACGGGCGCGGGTCATGGCCGTCAGCTGCTCCTCGTCTGCGACAGGAGCGCCCACCCTGAGCAGGGCGCGGGCGTAACCGCTGGTCTGAAGCAGGCCTGGGACGAGCGTCGGGGACCACTCCCACACGGCGGACGCAGACCGTTCCACTTCCCTCCTTCTGCGGTGGATGGCTCGGGACGACCGGATGGCCATCTCCTCGTCCAGCCGCCTGAACACCCCGTCCGTGCCGAAGATCTGGTCCAGCACCGCCGGCAGCTCCGGTGGGATCGGTCCCTTGCCCGACTCCAGGCGGCTGATCGTGCTCTTCGAGGTGCGCGCCAGGCGGGCCAGGTCCGTCTGGGTCAGGCGGCGTTCCGGGTACAGCTCCCGGGCGCTCTTGAGTTCCTCGGCGAATCGGCGGCGTGGATCCGAGTCCACAGACGCCCCCCTTCCCAGTTCCCATGCTGTTGGTCACGGCCGGATTCCGGGGCGTTCTCGCAGGTCACGCGGGCCGGAATATGCCACGCCGACCAAAGCGCAGATCGGTCCCCCAAGCGCTTTCGATCGTAGCTCCGTCTCCGTAACTCTGGCCTCACGGAAGGTGATTGAGCACTCGAACGAATGGTGGAATGTCATGCATGACGCGACGGGCGCCCCCGCCGACGACGACACGGAGTGGCTCGCCGGTGTACTCCCCCAGCTCGGCCGGGCCTGGGGGGACCTGGTGACCGGGCTGGATGCCGCCCTGCGCGGGTTCGTCTTCGTGCAGCGGTTCAGCGCCACCCCGCGCGGGGCGCGCCTCGCGCGGCATCTGGCCCTCGTGCAGCTGCACGCCTGGGGGGTTCCGCACGGGAGCCGGGACGCCGACGACGTCGGGCTCGTCATCGCCGAGCTGGCCGCGAACGCGGTGACGCACGGGCGGGTGCAGGGGCGGGACTTCGAGCTGCGGGTCACCCGCCTCGGCGAGGTGGTGCGCGTCGAGGTGTCCGACGGGCGGGGGGACCGGCGGCCCCGGGTGCGGGCGGGCGGGTACGGGATGCCCATCCTCGGGGCCGTCGCCGCCGCCTGGGGGGTGGCGGACCGGGTGGTCGGCAAGACCGTGTGGGCCGAGTGCGTCCTCAGGGGGTGAAGGCCTCCCGGGCCGCCGTCAGGAAGGTGCGGATGGTGTCGCGTTCGGTGGGGGAGAGGGCTGCGAGGGCGTCCAGGACGCCGTTCAGCATGGGGCCGAAGAACTCCTGGCCCAGGCGGACCGCCTCCGGGCTGACCCGGAGCAGGACGCGGCGGCGGTCGCCGGGGTCGCGGGTGCGTTCCACGTGGCCGAGGCGCTCCAGGCGGTCGATCGCCGCCGTGGTGCCCGCCGAGTTGAGGCCGAGCCGGGTGCCCAGCAGGCCCGCCGTGGCCGGTTCGCCGGCGCGGGCCGCGTCGAGCAGGCAGACCAGGGCCCGTACGTCGGTCGGGTGCATGCCGTTGGCGGCGGCGAACTCCGCCTGCCGGAGCCCGAATTCGACGGTCACCGCGCGCAGCAGGTGCACCAGTCCAAGGTTGTCGTCCACATCGCCTCCGGCCTAAGATCCCTCGCTCAGCGAGATTATCGCCCAGCGAGGCATTGGAGCCAGCCATGTCCCGGACGTCTTTCCGCGCCGCCTACGACGGGGTCCTCGACCGGTGGCCCGGTCCCGTCGAGGCCGTCGAGGTGCCCACGCCGTACGGAGTCACCCGCGTCAACAGCGTCGGTCCCGCCGGGGCGCCGCCGCTGGTGCTGCTGCCCGGCGGCGGGGCCACCTCCACCGTGTGGGGTGCGTGTGTCGCGGCCGGGCCGGCCCGGAGCCGGCGGGTGCACGCCGTTGACCTGGTGGGAGAGCCCGGGCTCAGCGTCCCCGCGCCCGGGCGGGCGGTGCGGTCGGTGGGGGACCTCGTGGAGTGGTTCGACGCGCTGCTCGACGGCCTCGACGCCCCCGGCGGCGGGCCCGTCACCCTCGCCGGGCACTCGTACGGGGCCTGGATCGCCGCCCACCTCGCCGCGCGGCGGCCCGGGCGGCTGGACCGGCTCGTCCTGCTCGACCCCACGCAGGTGTTCGCCGGGCTGCGCCCCGGCTACGTCCTGCGGGCGCTGCCGATGCTGGTGCGGCCCACCCCGGCGCGGATCCGGTCCTTCCTGGCCTGGGAGACCGGCGGGGTGCCGCTCGACCCCGCCTGGACGCGGCTCCAGGCGGAGACGGCCCGCTTCCCCACCGTCCGGCCGGTCACCGGCCCGCGGCCGGACCTCGCCGGGCTGCGGGAGCTGCCGGTGGAGGTGCTGTTCGCCGGGCGGGCGCGCTGCCACGATCCCGCCCGGGCGGCCCGGGTCGCGCGCGAGGCCCTGCCGGGCGCACGGGTCGGCGTACTGCCCGGCGTCTCGCACCACGCGCTGCCGCTGACGGCGGCCCAGGAGATCGCCCTCCGGCTGGCTCCCTGACCTCCGGCCGCAATTGCCTCGACCGCGCCGCCGCAAGTCCCTAGCCTCGATCTCCATGAGCAACGTGCAGACGATCAACGACGTGCCCGTCCTGCTGTGCGACCCGGAGGGGGAGCCGATCGGCGGTGAGGGTGACGTGACCGACCTGGTGGGCAACGCCGCCTGGTCGGGCGCCCAGTGGGTCGTCATCCCCGTCGAGCGGTTCGGCGACGACTTCTTCCGGCTGCGGACACGGGTCGCCGGCGAGATCGTCCAGAAGTTCGTCACCTATCGCGTGGGGCTCGTGGTCCTCGGCGACATATCCGCCCACGAGGAGGCCAGTCCGGCCCTGCGGGACTTCGTCCGTGAATGCAACCGCGGGCGCCAGACCTGGTTCCTCACCGACCTCCGGCAGCTGCGGGAGCGGCTGGCGGGCTGAAGGCCCGTACCCCCCCGCGGCCGGCCCCGTGCTACGCGGGCCCGGCCGTGCGGGAGAGGGCGTCGCGGACGGCCTCCTCCGAGCGGGCGACCACGGCCGTGCCGTCCTCGGCGGTGATGATCGGGCGCTGGATGAGCTTCGGGTGGGCGGCCAGGTGGGCGATCCAGCGCCCGCGCGCCTCATCCGTCGCCTCGCGCGGCAGGTCCCGTACGCCGGTCTCCTTCGCCAGGGCGTCGGAGGTGCGCGTGATGTCCCACGGCTCCAGCCCGAGGCGGCCCAGCACCGCGCGGATCTCGTCCTCGGACGGTACGTCCTCCAGGTAGCGGCGGACGGTGTACTCGGCGCCCTCCGCGTCCAGCAGGGTCAGCGCGCTCCGGCACTTGGAACAGGCGGGGTTGATCCAGATCTCCATGCCCGCAAGCGTAGCCAGACTCCGTCTGGCCAGGGGCTTCTGTCAGTGCCCCCCGGTAAAATCGAGGGAGAACGACAGGAAGCCAACTACCGTTTGGGAGGCTGTAGATGGCCGCTGCCGCGATCATTTCGATGCCCAAGAAGAAGCCGCTGCCGGCGGGCCTGCCCCGCGAGTGGTACGAGAGCCACAACCGCCGTCTGAAGGCGATGCGGCTGGCGATCTCCCTGCTCGACACGGGGACGTACGACGCCAAGCGCGCCACCAACCGCAAGATACGGACGATGGCGGTGCGCGTGGGGATCCACCGCCCGTCCAACCTCACCTGCCGGATGGTCCGCGCCTTCATCACCGCCCACGCCGGCTGACGCACCGGCAGGACGGCCGGCCGGCCCGCGCGCCGGCCGGCCCCGCTCAGGCCTCGTCGAAGGTGATCTCCTCGACCGGTCGCGTCATCCGCACGGTCTCGCCGTCGGTGACCACGATGCCCTGCAGGCCGGTGAGCCGCTCGGCCGTCCCCTGGAGGTAGTACGTGTCACCGGCGCCGGCGAGGAAGGCGGGCAGGCAGGCCAGGGGCGCGCCCTCCAGGTGCAGGTCCAGGTCCAGGTAGTCCTTCAGTCGGCGGAACAGCTTCGGGAGGATCACGGCACCGTCGTCGGCGGTGAGCGAGGCCATGCCGGTCACCTTGAACCCCGAAGTGGTCACGTCGGCGTCCCAGACGCCCCTCTTCCCGGGCGGGGCGCTCTTCGCCTCCTGAGCGGCGACGGCCAGCGCGTTGCGCAGGTGGTCGGGGAAGCCGCTGTAGAAGGCCGGGTAGGCCAGTCCCTGCCTGACCAGGTGGTGGTTGGCGGTCTTGGTCAGCTGCTCCACGTCCACGTCGATCTCGTAGCCGCCCAGCACCGGCGGCCTGCCGCGGCCGACCAGGGCCACGCACCGGCCGTAGACGTCCGTGCCGCGGGTGAGGATGTAGCCGGGCACGGTCTCGGGAACGCAGAGGACGACGCTTTCCCGGTCGCTCTCCTTCGGCGCCTTCTCGTCACGGTGGAAGTCCTTGAAGTTGAGCCACTTCAGCAGCTCGTCCGCGGCCCGGTGCGCCAGACCCAGGGGCTGGTGCTGGACTCCCGACTCGTCGTCGCCGTAGTGGGTCTCCAGCGCGTCGATGCCCTCCAGGCGGACGGACGCGCGCCCGTCGGCCTTCGGCAGGACCTGGTGGGCGCCCGGGACGAGGCGCCAGTCCGCCACGTCGTCCGGGGTGAAGGCGATGGTGTCGCCGTCCGGCTGGAGGTCCTTTGCCCTGAACGTTCCCCTGATGATCAACATGGACATGATCGCTCCTACGGATCTCGTGCGTCCAGTGACAGCAGCAGCAGCGCCACGTCGTCGCCCGGGCCGCCCCGGGTGAAGGCCGCGAGGTCCCGCCACACCGCCGGGACCAGGCCCTCGGGGTCGTTCGCCAGCACCGGCACCCGGACGGCCAGCGGGTAGAAGTTCCCGGCCGTGTCCCGCGCCTCCGTGACCCCGTCCGTGTGGGCCAGCAGCCGGTCGCCCGGCAGCAGCGGGAGCTCGGCCACGGCCGGAAGGGCGGGCCCCGTCAGCCCCAGACCCAGCGGAGGCCCCGGCTCCACGGCCAGCTCGGTGGCCGCGAAGTCCCGCAGCAGCAGCACCGGCGGATGCCCGCACGACACGACCCGTACGAGGTCCCGCTCCGGCGGGAACTCCAGCAGCAGGGCCGTCGCGAACAGCTCCGGATGCGCCACGGACTCCGCGGCGGCGTCCGCCGCCAGCCTGCGGTCCAGCCGGGCCGCGACCGCCGCCAGCGCCGGGTCGTCCAGCACCGCCTCGCGGAACGCGCCGAGCAGCGAGGCCACCGTCCCGACCGCCGCCAGCCCGTGCCCCTGGACGTCCGCCACCACCGCCCGGACCCCGTACGGCCCGGCCCGTACGTCGAACAGGTCGCCGCCGACCAGCGTGCCCCGCTGGGCCGCCCGGTACAGCCCGGAGCAGCGCACCCGCCCCACCCGCTCCGGGACCGGCGGCAGCACCGCCATCTGGGCCGCCTCGGCGACCGTGCGCACGCTGACCAGCTGGGCGTCCCGGCGCCGCCGTACCCAGGCGATGACCACGCTGAGCAGGCCGACGGTGGCCACGGTGGCCAGGTCGGTCCCGCGGGCGTTGCCCACGCCGAGCTCGGGGATGCCCAGCAGGAGCAGCACGAGCGCCCCGAAGACGGCGGTGCCGGCGGCCCCGTACGAGAAGGCCGCCACGGCGGGCAGGGCGGCCAGGAAGTAGCCCAGCTCCTCCGTGCGGGTGGTCCACTGGGTCAGACACAGCGCCACCATCGCCACCGCGGGCGCGATCCGGGCCCAGCGCGGTGGCGGCGCCCCCTGCAGCCAGCCCGGCTCCTGCCGTCCGCGTCTCACCCCTCCACCCTGGTACGGCGGCCCGGGCCGCGCACGCCGGGTGGCCCCGGCGGCCGCGGACCGCGACAGTGGACCGGTGACGGATACGCAGAGCGCGGCGATCAGCACCCGGCTGAACTGGCTGCGGGCGGGAGTGCTCGGCGCCAACGACGGGATCATCTCCACCGCGGGCCTGGTCGTCGGTGTCGCCGGCGCCACCACCTCGCGCGCCGCGATCCTCACGGCGGGCGTGGCCGGACTGCTCGCGGGATCGCTGTCGATGGCGGCGGGGGAGTACGTGTCGGTCAGCTCCCAGCGCGACTCCGAGCGGGCGGCCCTGGAGCTGGAGCGGCGGGAACTGGCGCAGGAGCCGGAAGCGGAACTGGACGAGCTGACGGAGCTGCTGGCCGCGCGCGGCCTGAGCCGGGACCTGGCCCGGGAGGCCGCCGAACAGCTCACGGAGCGGGACGCGCTGCGGGCGCACGCGCGGGTGGAGCTCGGCATCGAGCCGGACGAGCTGGCGAACCCGTGGCACGCGGCGTTCGCCAGCCTGGTCGCCTTCACGGCGGGGGCGCTGCTGCCGCTGCTGGCGGTGGTGCTGCCGGGGGCGTCGGAGCGGGTGCCCGTGACGGTGGTGGCGGTGCTGGTGGCGCTGGCGCTGTGCGGGGTGGTGAGCGCGAGGCTGGGCGGGGCGCCGCCGCCGAGGGCGGTCCTGCGCAACGTGGTGGGCGGGGCCCTCGCCATGGGGGTCACGTACGCGGTGGGCACCTGGCTCGGCCGCTGACCCCGCCCCGCACCACGAGGGGGAACACTGGCCCCATGCGGATCGCCATCACCGGAGCTTCCGGACTCATCGGACAGGCCCTCGTACGCTCCCTCCACGCCGACGGGCACCACACCGTCCGCTTCGTGCGGCGCGCCCCCGCCGCCCCCGGCGAGGCGCGGTGGGACCCCCGCGCCGGCTACGTCGACCCCGACGGGCTGCGCGGGTGCGACGCCGTCGTGCACCTCGCCGGGGCCGGGGTCGGGGACCACCGGTGGACGGACGCGTACAAGAAGGAGATCCGCGACAGCCGGGTGCTCGGGACCGCCGCCGTCGCCCGGGCGCTCGCCGCCCTCGACGCCCCGCCGCCCGTGCTGGTCTGCGGCTCCGCCGTCGGGTACTACGGCGACACCGGCGACCGGCCCGTCGACGAGTCCGCGCCCGCCGGCACCGGCTTCCTGGCCTCCGTCTGCGTCGAGTGGGAGGCGGCCGCCGCCCCCGCCCGGGAGGCAGGGATCCGGACCGTGTTCGCCCGCACCGGGCTGGTGGTCGCCCCCGGGGGCGGGGCCTGGGGGCGGATGTTCCCCCTCTTCCGGGCCGGCCTCGGCGGCCGGCTGGGCAGCGGCCGCCAGTACTGGTCGTTCATCTCGATCTACGACGAGGTCGCCGCCCTGCGGCACCTCGTCGACACCCCCACCCTCTCCGGCCCCTTCAACCTCACGGCCCCCGAGCCCCTGACGAACCGTGAGGTCACCGCCGCCATGGGCCGCGTGCTGCGCCGCCCGACCCCGTTCGCCGTCCCCGCGCCCGCCCTGCGCCTGGTGCTCGGCGAGCTGTCCCAGGACGTGCTGGGCAGTCAGCGGGCGCGGCCCGCCCGGCTGCTGGAGTCGGGGTTCGCCTTCCGGTACCCGGGCATCGAGGAGTCGATCAGAGCGGCCCTCGCGTAACCGCAGGCGCACCGGATCGACCGTGTGCGACCGTTCGTGACCCGTGTGCGACCGCTGTGCGACCGGAGTTGTGCGCAATCCCCACCCGGACTCGGGTTCTCCCGGAGCCGGTTGGGGGAAGGAGGAACCCCACACAGCCGCGCCGACCTCGGGGAGGGGCACGTGCTCAGCAGCTCACACCATGCCGCACATCACGCGGACGTCGTCATCGTAGGAGCCGGAGTCTCAGGACTCGCGGCAGCGCAGCACCTGATCGCGGCAGGGGTCACCGTCAGCGTCCTGGAGACCGCCGACGACCCCGGCGGCCGCATGGCCACCGCATCCGCCGACGGGTTCCGGCTCGACCGGGTCGGCCAGCTCCTCAACACCTCGTACACCGAACCCGCCCGCACCCCGGGCCTCGGGGGGCTGGCCCTGCGCCCCTTCGCCCCCGGCGTGCTGGTGCACGGCGCCGACGGCAGGCAGCAGCGGGCCGGGGCCCTCACCCCCGCCCGCGCCCTCGCCAGCGGTTCCCTCGACCAGGCCCGCTTCAGCGCCGCGCTCGGCCGGCTCGCGGCGCTGCCCCTGGAACGGGTGCTCGCCCGGCCCGAGCGCACCGCCCTGGCCGCCCTCGGCTCCCGGGGCCTGCCCCCGCGCACCGTGTCCGGCGTCCTGCGCCCCCTGTTGTCCACCCTGCTCCGCGACCCGGACCTCACCACCTCCAGCCGCGTCGCGGACCTCGCCCTGCGCACCTTCGCCCGGGGCCGCCTCGCCGTGCCCGAGGGCGGCGCCGCCACCCTTCCGGACCTGCTCGCGGCCGCCCTGCCGCCCGGCACGATCCGCACCGGCATCCGGGTGCGCTCGGTGGCGACCAACCTCGTCACCACCGAGGAGCACGGGGACTTCGCCTGCCGTTCCGTCGTCCTCGCCACCGGCGCCCGGGCCGCCGCCGAACTCCTCCCGGGGCTGCGGGTGCCGGCCTTCCACGAGGTCACCGTCATCCACCACGCGACCCCCGCGCCCCTGCCCTGGGACGGCTCGCTGCTCCTGGACGCCGATCCGAAGTGGCCGCTGGCCCACACCGCCGTGATGAGCGCGGTCGACCCCACCCGGGCACCCGCCGGCCGCAGCCTGGTCACCACCACCGTGCACGGCCCGCCACCGCCCGCCCGGACGGTCGCGTCCCGCCTGGCCCGGCTCTACGGGACCTCGACGCGGGACTGGGAGCTGCTGGCCGTCCATCACACCCCCGAGGCCGTCCCGGCCATGCCCCCGCCGCACGACCGGCAGCGGGCGGTACGGGTCCTGGCCGGGCTCTACGTCTGCGGGGACCACCGCGACTCCAACACCGTCCAGGGCGCCCTGCACTCCGCCCGCCGCGCCGCCACCGCTCTGCTGCGCGACTTCGGCATCCCGCTCCCGGCCCAACCGGAGGAGGTCCTTCCGGCGGCGGCCTGAACGCCGGGGCCCGGTCCCCGCGGACCGGGCCCCGCCCCTGCCTGCCCGGCGCGCCGGAGCCGCCCGGCTGCGCCCGAGCCGCCCGGCGCCGGAGCAGCCCGAGCCGCCCGGCGCGCCGGCGTCAGCTCAGTGCCGACACCCGGTCCCGGTACGTCCGCACCGCCGCCGCGTCCCGGTACGGCTCCAGCCGCCGCTCGAAGTCCCGTACGTACTCCACCGCGCGCACCGACCGCATCTCCATCGCCTGCTGCGCCGCCTCCGCCCCCAGCGCGCACGCCTGGTCCAGCTCGCCCAGCCCCAGCCGGGCGGTGGCCAGCACCACCCGGCAGAACAGCCGCGAGCGCGCGAAGCCCGGCGCCCGCAGCTGGAGGGAGCGCTCCGCGTGCTGGGCGGAGGCCCGGTACTGCTGGAGGTCGCGGTGGCAGTGCCCGAACTCGTCCGCCAGCTGCCCTTCGTCGAACAGCCGGGCCCAGTGCGGTACGTCGTCGCCCGGCCTGGCCGCGCCCAGCGCCCGCTCGGCCCGCACCAGCGAGGCCGTCGCCGCCCGCACCTCGCCCAGCACCGCGTGCCCCCGCGCCTCCGAGGCGTGCAGCAGCGCCTGCACCACCGGCGGCGGCCCCGAGCCCACGCCCTGCTGGGCGACCCGGGCCAGCTGCACCGCCTCCCGGCCGTGCCCGAGGTAGACGGCCTGGCGGCTCATGGTGATCAGGACGTAGGACCCGTACTGCCGGTCCCCGGCGGCCTGCGCCAGGCGCAGCGCCTGGACGAAGTACCGCTGGGCGAGGCCGTGCGCCGCGATGTCGT
Source organism: Streptomyces sp. NPDC048352 (assembly GCF_040651895.1). Lineage (NCBI taxonomy): Bacteria > Bacillati > Actinomycetota > Actinomycetes > Kitasatosporales > Streptomycetaceae > Streptomyces > Streptomyces sp. NPDC048352. The sequence continues at coordinate 45,384 of NZ_JBEZKZ010000047.1, read as the reverse complement.
ACGAGGTCCACCCCGCGAGGCGGGTCAGGTCGGCGGCGGCGGCGAACAGGCGCCGCCCGGTGGTCTCGCCGTAGGTGCCGCGCAGCATCGGCTCCGCCTCGTGCTCCAGGTACCGCACCAGGGCCTGCCGGGCGTGCCCGCCGCCGTAGGTGTGGTCCAGGGTCCGGAACAGGTCGCTCACCGAGCGCAGCGCGGCGATGTCCCCGCTGGTCACCCGCTGCCCCGGCCCCCGGTCGATCTGCCGCTGGCGGGGCACGGTGGCGCGGCCCTGGGCGGGGACCCGGTGGGCGGCGGGGTCGGCGCCGCGCCCCACGCGTTCGTCGGGCCGTCCGATGAGCCAGTCCCGGCTGGGCACCACGAGGCCGGCCGGGGTGAAGGCGATCTTGCGCAGCTCGGCGTGCGAGCCGGAGTCCTTGCGCCACAGCCCGCTCGCGATGTCCACGGCCTCCTCCGGGGTCGCCGCGAACTCCAGCCCCGCGTACACGGGCGCGCACGCGTCGAGGCCCAGATCCTGCGCCGACAGCCGCCGCCCCAGGCGCCGGGTGAAGACCTCCGCGATCAGCGCCGGGGTGGTCCCGCGGGGCTGCTGGCCGCGCAGCCAGCGGGTCACGGACGTCTTGTCGTACCGCAGGTCCAGACCGTGCTCCAGCCCGAGCTGGTCGACACGGCGGGCGAGCCCGGCGTTCGAGAACCCGGCTTCCGCGATCAGTGCCGCGAGCTGCCGGTTGGGGACACGCTGGGCAGGTCGTTCGGTCATCGGCTCCACGGTTTCCGTACGTGACGGACCGGAGTCCCGGCCCTGTGAACGGCGTGAATGTAGCGGCCAACTCCCCTCACACCGCCCTCTCTGCCCCACATTCATCCGATCGTGTGCAGAATGCGTAGGGCTCTTTACGGACCGACCCACCCGGTCCGCGTACGCTGCGCCCCATGACCCGCCGGCCCCAGGGGACCCACGTCCCCCACCCGTACGCGCCGTCCACCGCTCCGCTGCCCGCTCCGGAGCTCACCGAGGCGGAGTGCCGCCGCTGCGGCACCCACATCGCGGGACTCGACGGGCGCTACGCGTGCGGCGTGTGCGGCTGGGTCAACGACCACTCCGAGGGCCACCGCGAGCTGCCGGGGGCCGACCAGGACCCGGACCGGCCGCCCGCCGGCCGCAGGCGCCCCCCGCAGCTGCCGGGGCCGCTCCCGGAGCCGGGCAGGTAGCGGGCTCATGGGCCCGCTGCCGGGGGCCCGGGGGGCCGCGCGCGGGCGGCCGTACTCTTGACCGGGTGCGATACGTGCACACAGCAGGTTCAACGAGGAGGCGCTGCGGTGACTGAGCTTCGGTTTGTCCATCTGGGCTTCGGGCCGGAATCCGTCGAGTACACCGAGGCCTGGGAAGAGCAGCGCCGGGTGCACGCGGCCCGCTTCGCCGACGAGATCGGCGACACCTGCCTGATGGTGGAGCACGAGCCGGTCTACACGGCCGGCCGGCGCACCGACCCCAGCGAGCGCCCCCTCGACGGCACGCCGGTGATCGACGTGGACCGCGGCGGCAAGATCACCTGGCACGGCCCGGGCCAGCTGGTCGGCTACCCGATCATGAAGCTGCCCCGCCCCGTCGACGTGGTCGCCCACGTACGCCGCCTGGAGGACGCCCTCATCCGCACCGCCGCCGACTTCGGTCTGGAGACCACCCGGGTCGAGGGCCGCTCCGGCGTCTGGGTGCTCGGCGACCCCGTGGAGGAGCGGCCGAAGATAGGCGGCCTCTCCCTGGACTTCGACCCCCGCCTGCACGACGAGGAGTTCGACGCCCGACTCAACGGCCCCGAGTACGCCCCGTCCAACGCCGGCCAGCGCCGCGAGGACCGCAAGCTCGCCGCCATCGGCATCCGCGTCGCCAAGGGCGTCACGATGCACGGCTTCTCCCTGAACGTGAACCCGGACGCCACCTGGTTCGACCGGATCATCCCCTGCGGCATCAGGGACGCCGGTGTGACCTCGCTCTCGTACGAACTGGGCCGCGAGGTCACCATCGCGGAGGTGCTGCCGGTCGTGGAACGGCACCTGAAGGACGTGCTGGAGCACGCCGAGCTGAGGCCGCGGGAGATCGAAGCCGCCGGGGCCTAGCCGCGCGCGGGAATGCGTCCGGCCGGCCCCCGGTTGGCGGACGTAAGAGCGTACGAATTTACGGGCGTACCCTGGTGGACGCCGAAGAATCGAAGTCACAGGGAGCCGGTCGTGTCCGCAGTCGCACCCGACGGACGCAAGATGCTGCGCCTGGAGGTCCGCAACAGCCAGACCCCCATCGAGCGCAAGCCCGAGTGGATCAAGACCCGGGCGAAGATGGGTCCCGAGTACACCAAGATGCAGGCCCTGGTGAAGGGCGAAGGACTGCACACGGTGTGCCAGGAAGCCGGCTGTCCGAACATCTACGAATGCTGGGAGGACCGCGAGGCCACCTTCCTCATCGGTGGCGACCAGTGCACCCGGCGCTGTGACTTCTGCCAGATCGACACGGGCAAGCCCGAGGCCCTGGACCGGGACGAGCCCCGCCGCGTCGGCGAGTCCGTGGTCACCATGGACCTGAACTACGCCACCATCACCGGCGTCGCCCGCGACGACCTGGCGGACGGCGGCGCCTGGCTGTACGCGGAGACCGTGCGCCAGATCCACCAGCAGACGGCCGGCCGCGAGGGCGGCCACACCAAGGTCGAGCTGCTGGCCCCCGACTTCAACGCGGTCCCGGAGCTGCTGGAGGAGGTCTTCGCCTCCCGGCCCGAGGTCTTCGCGCACAACGTCGAGACCGTGCCCCGGATCTTCAAGCGGATCCGCCCCGGCTTCCGCTACGAGCGCTCCCTCGAGGTGATCACCAAGGCCCGCGCGTACGGGCTGGTCACCAAGTCGAACCTGATCCTCGGCATGGGCGAGGAGCGCGAGGAGGTCTCGCAGGCCCTGAAGGACCTGCACGAGGCCGGCTGCGAGCTCATCACCATCACCCAGTACCTGCGGCCCTCGCCCCGCCACCACCCCGTGGAGCGCTGGGTGAAGCCGGCGGAGTTCGTGGAGCTGGCGAAGGAGGCCGAGGAGATCGGCTACTCCGGCGTGATGTCCGGCCCGCTGGTCCGCTCCTCGTACCGGGCCGGACGCCTGTACAACCAGGCCATGGAGAAGCGCGCCGCCCTCGGGTCCGGCGCCGCCGGCTGACTCTGTGTGCGTGTGAAGTCACGCACAATACCTACCAATCGGTAACACCGCGTCGACGCGGCCCCTAGGCTCTTTTCGTGTGAGGAGCCCGGCGGGCCGCGCCGTTGTTTGCAACGTGTCCATCACATTTGACCGACCGGCCACACCCTGGTAACACCAGTCAGTGACGCTGGATCCACGCACCGCACACGTCCTTGATGCGAGCAGTGAGAGTAGGGGTCGACATCATGCAGGCCGCGCCAGTCCGCGCCATCGCCATCCCGTCCTTCAGTGAGGCCTTCCGCGGCCTGGAATCGCTGCTCATGAGCGGTGCCCGGCGCAACGCCTGGACGGCCGTCCTGGAGGACCGCCGCCGGGCGAAGGACCGCGTGGAAACCGAGCACGTACTCGAGGCCGCGGCGACCCGGACCCCGCAGGACACGTAAACTTCGCCCTATGGCGAGGAAGTCAAACGCAGAGACTGCTGCGAACCCCGGGCGACTGAAGCAGATCGCCCTGACGTACAAGATGACGCGCAAGGCCGACCCGAAGGTCGGTCTGATCGTCGCGGGCGTGGGAATCGTCGCTTTCGGCGTACTCCTTGCGATCGGCTTCCTGATCGGCCACCCGGTCTACCTGGGCATCCTGGGCCTCCTGGTGGCGTTCCTCGCGATGGCGATCGTCTTCGGGCGGCGGGCCGAGCGGGCTGCCTTCGGGCAGATGGAGGGGCAGCCGGGCGCGGCCGCGGCCGTACTGGACAACGTGGGACGGGGCTGGACGACCACCCCGGCCGTCGCGATGAACCGGAACCAGGACATCGTCCACCGGGCCGTCGGCAAGGCGGGCGTCGTCCTGATCGCGGAGGGCAACCCGAACCGGGTCAAGACCCTGCTCGCGGCCGAGAAGAAGAAGCTGGCCCGGATCATGCCCGACATCCCGGTCCACACCTTCATCGTGGGCACCGGCGAGGGCGAGGTGCCGCTGAAGAAGGTCCGCACGACGCTGCTGAAGCTGCCGCGCGTCCTGACCGGCCCGCAGATCACCCAGGTCAACGACAAGCTCCGGGCCATGGGCGACCTCATGAGCAACATGCCGGTCCCGAAGGGCCCGATGCCCAAGGGCATGCGCATGCCGCGCGGCGGAAAGATGCGCTGACCGCACTCCTCGTACGCACCAGGGGCGCCCCCGATGCCATCCGGCTCGGGGGCGCCCCTGTGCGTATACGGAGTGGGTGTGCACGCGCATGTGTATACGAGACGGGGTGCGCGGGACGGCTTCCGCCTCCGGTGCCCGTCCGTACGCCCAGCCGCTCGCGGGCCGCTAGAGCCGGACCTGCACCGCGCCCGCCAGGCGGTCGTGCAGCCCGCGCCCGTCGCGGTCCCAGACCAGCGCGGGGACGACCAGGGCCAGCAGCAGGGTGCGGAGCATCACGCGCAGGATCCCGAGGCGCCCGCCGTCCTGCGCGATCACCCGGAGGCCGAGGATCCGCTTGCCGGGGGTGAAGCCCACGGTGCCCACGGTCAGCAGGGTCAGGGACAGGAACAGCACCAGCGTCCAGTTCCCGGCCGCGGCCAGGTCGCCGTGGGTGATGAGCCCGTACGCGATCAGCTGGCAGCCGATCCAGTCGATGACGACGGCGCCGAGCCGGCGTCCGAAGCGGGCCGCGGAGCCCGGGCCCGACCGGGGCAGGCCGAGCCGCTGGCCCGGATAGCCGAAGTCGACGCCCATCTCCTCGGCGGCCGCGCGGGGCCCGGAGAGCCAGGAACCGATTGCTTGCCTGTTGTCCACTCCACCACGGTACCGGTGCTCCTCCACGGCACCTGGACCGGACCCTGGTTAACTTGTGCGAAACAAATGGGTCATGCTTGGGAAATCCCGTCTGCTTATGGTCGGGTCAGCGTGCGGCACCGCACTGACGCACCACGAGCTATAAAGCCCGTCCCTGCCCCGGGACCGGGAGTAGGAGGAGTTGGATGTTCAAGAACGCCGACGAAGTGAAGCAGTACATCGAGGAGAACGACGTCAAGTTCGTCGACGTCCGCTTCTGCGACCTGCCTGGTGTGATGCAGCACTTCACCATCCCGGCGCGAGCGTTCGACCCGGCGGAGGAGCTCGCCTTCGACGGTTCCTCGATCCGCGGCTTCCAGGCGATCCACGAGTCCGACATGGCGCTGCGTGCCGACATCACCACCGCGCGCCTGGACCCGTTCCGCAAGGACAAGACGCTCAACATCAACTTCTTCATCCACGACCCGATCACGGGTGAGGCCTACAGCCGCGACCCGCGCAACATCGCGAAGAAGGCCGAGGCCTACCTCGCCTCCACCGGCATCGCCGACACCGCGTTCTTCGGCCCCGAGGCCGAGTTCTACGTGTTCGACAGCGTGCGCTTCGCGACCTCCGCGAACGAGGGCTTCTACCACATCGACTCCGAGGCCGGCGCCTGGAACACCGGTTCCGAGGAGAACAACCGCGGCTACAAGGTCCGCTACAAGGGTGGTTACTTCCCCGTAGCCCCGGTCGACCACTTCGCCGACCTGCGCGCCGAGATCTCCCTCGAGCTGGACGCCCAGGGCCTCCAGGTCGAGCGCCAGCACCACGAGGTCGGCACCGGTGGCCAGGCCGAGATCAACTACAAGTTCAACACGCTGCTCGCCGCGGCCGACGACCTGATGCTCTTCAAGTACATCGTGAAGAACGTCGCCTGGCGCAACGGCAAGACCGCGACCTTCATGCCGAAGCCGATCTTCGGTGACAACGGCTCGGGCATGCACGTCCACCAGTCCCTGTGGGCCGGCGGCGAGCCGCTCTTCTACGACGAGGCCGGTTACGCGGGCCTGTCGGACACCGCCCGCTACTACATCGGCGGCATCCTCAAGCACGCCCCGTCGCTGCTCGCCTTCACCAACCCGACGGTGAACTCGTACCACCGCCTGGTGCCGGGCTTCGAGGCGCCGGTCAACATGGTGTACTCGCAGCGCAACCGCTCCGCCGCCATGCGCATCCCGATCACGGGCTCGAACCCGAAGGCCAAGCGCGTCGAGTTCCGCGCGCCGGACCCGTCCTCGAACCCGTACCTGGCCTTCTCGGCCCTGCTCCTCGCGGGCCTCGACGGCATCAAGAACAAGATCGAGCCGATGGAGCCGATCGACAAGGACCTCTACGAGCTCTCGCCCGACGAGCACGCGAGCGTCCCGCAGGTCCCGACCAGCCTCGAGGACGTCCTCAAGGCCCTGGAGGAGGACCACGAGTACCTCCTCGCCGGCGGTGTCTTCACCCCGGACCTGATCGAGACCTGGATCGACTACAAGCGGACCCACGAGATCGCCCCGATCGCGCAGCGCCCGCACCCGCACGAGTTCGAGCTGTACTTCGACCTGTAAGAAGTCCAGGTCAGCACAGGCAGGGGAGGCCCCCGCCGCTCTCTTCGGAGAGGGGCGGGGGCCTTCTGCTTTTGACAGCCCGGGTTGGCCGCGCAACGGTTGATAGGGAAGTAAATGCCCGATAAGCCAGACATGTTCGGAGGTGCATGGAAATGCGCCGTAGGATCGTTGGAGCTGTTGTCGCCGGAGCCGCGGGGCTCACGCTGGGTCTGCTGCCGGTCGCCAACGCCTCCGCCCACGATGGCGGCGGCGGCTGGGACTCGCGCTCGGACCACCGGCACTCCAGCAACTGGAACCACGACGACGACTGCGGTGGGAACGGTCGTTGGCACGACCACGACCACGGCTGGAACGACAGCGACTGGGGCAACTGGGACAACGCCGGCTGGCACGACCACGGCGACTGGGGCGGTTGGCGCTGACCCGCCGCACCTCAGGCCCTCCACCGATGCCCCTGCCCCGCGTCTCAGCGGAGCAGGGGCATCGCGCCGGTGAGCTCGCGCAGGGCGCGGACGGCGAGGTCCGCGGGGGAGCCGGGACCCGAGACCGGGCCCTCGCCGGCGGACCACAGCTCCAGTGAGACGCGGATCGCGTCCGTGGCGGCCGCCGCGAGCAGGCGTACCGACATGGGGTCCGCCTCCGGGCCGGCCAGCCGGGCCACCACCGGGACCAGCCGCTCCTCGGAGTCCTGGTTCACCCGGTACCAGACGGCCCGCAGGGCCTCGTCCGAAGCGGCCGCGCGCAGCAGGCCGCGGGTGACCTCCAGCCCCTCCTCGACGGCCTTGGAGTCGCTGAGGGAGCGGGTCACCGCGCGCTCCAGGGCCTCCGCGAGCGGTGTGCCGGGGTGCTCCTCGGCGAGCAGGGCGCGCCACGCGTCGCCGCCGCCCGCGAGCAGCGGGGCCACGGCCTCCTGCTTGTTGCGGAAGTAGCGGTAGAACGTGCGCAGTGCGACCCCCGCGCGGTGGGCGATGTCCTCGGCGGTGGTGCCGTCGGGTCCGTGCGCGGCGAAGAGCTCGCAGGCGGCGCGGGCGATGTCCAGCTGGGTGGCGGCCTTGCGGCGCTCGGTCAGCGACTGGGTTCCGGGGCCGCTCTGCGGGGAGTACGGGCGAGGTGATCTCACGGGGGAAGCCTACCGCCAGGGCTCGCTGGCGATTGCAATTGATGCCAGTCTGGCAAAACGTGTCACGTACTCGGTACGCTCCCCCCATGAACCGTTACGAAGGACGTCGCGTCCTCATCACCGGTGCCGGCTCGGGCATCGGCCGGGCCACGGCCCACCGCATTCTCTCCGAGGGCGGCCGCGTCCACGCCGTCGACGTGAACGAGGCCGGCCTGAAGGCCACGGCCGAGCAGGCGGCCGCCGACGGCCATGGCGCCCGCCTGACCACCGCCGCCCTGGACATATCCGACGAGGCAGCGGTCAAGGCGGGAGTCGCCGCCGCCGTCGACGCCCTCACCGGCATCGACGTGCTGGTCAACGCCGCGGGCATCCTGCGCTCCGGGCACACCCACCGGACCACGCTCGACCTGTGGAACCAGGTCATCGCGGTCAACCTGACCGGCACCTTCCTGATGATCCGCGAGTCGCTCCCCGCGCTGCTGGCCGGCGAGCAGCCCGTCGTCGTCAACTTCAGCTCCACCTCGGCCAGCTTCGCGCACCCCTACATGTCCGCCTACGCGGCCAGCAAGGGCGGCATCCAGTCCATGACCCACGCGCTGGCCGCCGAGTACAGCAAGCAGGGCCTGCGCTTCGTGGCCGTGGCCCCCGGCTCCATCGAGAGCGGCATGACCACCGGCACCGGCCCCGGCCTGCCCGAGGACACCGACTGGAGCCTGTTCGCCAAGCTCGCCCCCGCCCTGGGCCAGGGGTTCGCCGGCCCGCAGACCGTGGCCGGAGTCGTCGCCATGCTGGGCTCCGAGGACGGCGCCTTCATCACCGGCACCGAGATCCGCATCGACGGCGGCACGCACTACTGACGGAACCGCTCCCAGAGCCGGGGGAAGCGCTCCGCCAGCACGGCTTCGTTCTCGAAGTCCAGCGGGGTGCCCTCCGGCTCCTCCGCCTGCAGCGGGACGCCCAGATCCGGGGCCACCGCCCCGGTCAGCTGCTCGTACGCCTCGTCGGCCGCGTATCCCAGCTCCTCGCCGTCCCCGTCGATCTCCTCGTCGAACTCCCCCAGCAGCTCCGCCAGCTGGTCCGGGTCGTGGACCCCGCCCTCGAAGACCTCCCGGCCCTGCCCGATCAGCCAGCACCGGAAGTAGTCGAACGCGTCGTCGCTCGCGCCGTCGAGCAGCACCCACGCGGCGCCCCACAGGTCCCAGGTGTACGCCCGGTTGTACCGGGACTCGAAGTGTCGCGCGAAGTCCAGCACGGAGTCGGGGTCGAGCTGCGCCAGCCGCTCCACGAGCAGCTCGGCGTGCTCCTCGGGGTCGCCCTCGGCGGCCTCGCGGGTACGGTCGACGATCTCCCAGAACTCCGTCTCGTCCATCACCGCTCCAGCATCACGGGTCGCCCCCCGCGCCGCCACCGCTCATACGGCCAAAGGCCGGTGTCCGACCCCTTTGGGGGGTGGGCACCGGCCTTCGGCGGGTTCGGTCGGTCGCGTACGGCTCAGAGGCCGTAGCGCTCCCGGGCCTCCTTGACGGCGGACGCCGGGACCTCGCCGCGGCGGGCGAGCTGGGCCAGCGCGGCCACCACGATCGACTGGGCGTCGACACCGAAGTGGCGGCGGGCGCCCTCGCGGGTGTCGGAGAGGCCGAAGCCGTCGGTGCCCAGCGAGGTGTAGTCCTGCTCGACCCACTGGCTGATCTGGTCCGGGACCTGGCGCATCCAGTCGGAGACGGCCAGCACCGGGCTGGTGACGCCCTCCAGCGCACGCGTGACGTACGGGGTGCGCACCTCGCCGCGCAGCAGCGCCTCGTCGCACTCCAGCGCGTCCCGGCGCAGCTCGCCCCAGGACGTGGCGGACCAGACGTCGGCGGCCACGTTCCAGTCGGCGGCGAGCAGCTGCTGCGCCTCCAGGATCCAGTGGATCGCCGTGCCGGAGGCCATCAGCTGGATCTTCGGGGCGTCGGCGGCCGGGGCCGCCTCCGCCAGGTCCGCCGCCGTGTTGAAGCGGTACAGGCCCTTGAGGATGCCTTCCTCGACGCCCTCGGGCATCGCGGGCTGCGGCTTCGGCTCGTTGTAGACCGTCAGGTAGTAGAAGACGTCTTCCGGCTTCTCGCCGTACATCCGGCGCAGACCGTCCTTGACGATCACCGCGATCTCGTACGCGAAGGCCGGGTCGTAGTTGAGCGACGCCGGGTTCGTGGACGCGATCAGGTGCGAGTGGCCGTCCGCGTGCTGGAGGCCCTCACCGGTCAGGGTCGTGCGGCCGGCGGTGGCGCCGACGATGAAGCCCTTGCCGAGCTGGTCGGCGAGCTGCCACATCTGGTCGGCGGTGCGCTGCCAGCCGAACATCGAGTAGAAGATGTAGAACGGGATCATCGGCTCGCCGTGCGTCGCGTACGACGTGCAGGCGGCGATGAAGTCGGCCATGGCGCCGGCCTCGGTGATCCCCTCGTTGAGGATCTGGCCGTCCTTGGCTTCCTTGTAGTACATGAGCTGGTCGCGGTCGACCGGCTCGTACGTCTGCCCCAGCGGCGAGTAGATGCCGGCCGACGGGAAGAGGGACTCCATGCCGAAGGTGCGGGCCTCGTCGGGGACGATCGGCACCCAGCGCTTGCCGGTCTCCTTGTCCCGCATCAGGTCCTTGACGAGGCGGACGAAGGCCATGGTGGTGGCCATCTCCTGCTTGCCGGAGCCCTTGAGCAGCGGGGCGAAGGAGCGGTCCGCGGGGGCGGGCAGGGCCACGTGGTGGACCTTGCGGGCCGGCGCGGGGCCGCCGAGGGCCGCGCGGCGCTCGTTCAGGTACTGCACCTCGGGGCTGTCCGCGCCCGGGTGGCCGTACGGGACCTGGCCGTCGGCGAAGGCGCTGTCCGGGATCGGGAGGCCGAGGAGGTCGCGCATGTCCTTGAACTCGTCGATCGTCAGCTTCTTCATCTGGTGGTTCGCGTTCTTCGACTCGAACCCGGCGCCCAGCGTGTAGCCCTTGACGGTCTGCGCGAGGATGACCGTCGGCGCGCCCTTGTGCTCCAGGGCGGCCTTGTACGCGGCGTAGACCTTGCGGGGCTCGTGGCCGCCGCGGGAGGTGTGGAAGCACTCGGCGATCTTCGCGTCGGAGAGCACGCCGGCCAGCTGCACCAGCTCGGCGTTGACGCCGAAGAAGTGCTGGCGGATGTAGGCCACGTCGCGGGTCGCGTACGTCTGGAACTGCGCGTCCGGTACCTCGCGCAGGCGGCGTACCAGGGCGCCCGTGGTGTCGAGCTGGAACAGCTCGTCCCAGGCGGAGCCCCACAGGGTCTTGATGACGTTCCAGCCGGCGCCGCGGAACTGCGCTTCCAGCTCCTGGACCACGCGGAAGTTCGCGCGGACCGGGCCGTCGAGGCGCTGCAGGTTGCAGTTGATGACGAAGGTCAGGTTGTCGAGCTGCTCGCGGGAGGCCAGGGCCAGGGCGGCGGTCGACTCGGGCTCGTCCATCTCGCCGTCGCCGAGGAAGGCCCAGACGTGCGAGTTGGCCGTGTCCTTGATGCTGCGGTTCTGCAGGTAGCGGTTGAAGCGCGCCTGGTAGATCGCGGAGAGCGGGCCGAGGCCCATGGAGACGGTCGGGAACTCCCACAGCCACGGCAGGCGCCGCGGGTGCGGGTAGGACGGCAGGCCGTTACCGCCGGACTCCTGGCGGAAGTTGTCGAGCTGCTGCTCGGAGATCCGGCCGTCGAGGAAGGCGCGGGCGTAGATGCCGGGGGAGGCGTGGCCCTGGATGTAGAGCTGGTCGCCCGATCCGTCGGCCTCCTTCCCGCGGAAGAAGTGCTGGAAGCCGGTCTCGTACAGCCACGCGGCGGAGGCGAAGGTGGCGATGTGGCCGCCGACGCCGTACTTGGAGCCGCGGGTCACCATGGCGGCCGCGTTCCAGCGGTTCCAGGCGGTGATCTTCGCTTCCATCTCCTCGTCACCGGGGAAGGCCGGCTCGGCGGAGGTGGGGATGGTGTTGACGTAGTCCGTCTCCAGCAGCTTCGGCAGGGCGAGGCCGGCGGCCTCGGCGTGCTGGAGGGTGCGGCGGAGCAGGTATTCGGCGCGGCGCGTACCGGCGGCCTTGGCGACGGCGTCGAGGGAGGCCGCCCATTCGGCGGTCTCTTCGGTGTCGCGGTCCGGGAGCTGGTCGAGCTCGCTCGGAAGCTTTCCTACGGGGTCGGACATCGGTGTGCGCCGCCTTCCGGACAAAGGAGAGGAGGTGGTGAAGAGAACCCTGACGGGCAGGACAGGGTCATTGGACCCGGGTGGGGTCCGCAGTGACTGTAAATCGCTGATCGATGATCGATCAAATAAAAGTGACGAATATTCGACGCCAGGGCGAAAGTCGGCACCCGGTGCCATGAACCCAGGCACCCGGTGCCTGCTTCATCAGTACACGCCAATACCCTGGCGATCCCCTGGAGGATCGCTCAAAACCGCAGGTCAGACACTACGCGGGGCGCAGCCCAGGACATGGCGCTTCACCAGCACCCCGATATCGGGGTCCTGGCTGCGGAACGCCGCGACCAGGGCCTCGTGCTCCTCCGCGTAGGACTTCTGGACCGTGCCCAGCCACCGGATGGACAGGGCGGTGAACACCTCGATGCCCAGGCTCTCCCAGGTGTGCAGCAGCACGCTGTTGCCCGCGGCCCGCACCAGCTCCCGGTGGAAGCCCACCGTGTGCCGCACCTGCGCCGTGCCGTCCTGGACGCGGTCGGCCTCCCACAGGGCCGCCACGTGCGGTTCCAGGGCCGAGCAGTCGGCCGCCAGCCGCGGGGCGGCCAGCTCGGCCGCGATCTGCTCCAGGCCGGCCCGGACGGGGTAGATCTCCTCCAGGTCGGCCGCCGAGAGGTTCCGGACGCGCACGCCCTTGTTCGGGGCCGACTCGATCAGCCGCAGCGTCTCCAGCTCGCGCAGCGCCTCGCGCACGGGCGTCTGGCTGACCTCCAGCTCCACGGCGATCCGGCGCTCCACGATCCGCTCGCCGGGCTTCCAGCGCCCGCTGACGATCCCCTCCACGATGTGCTCGCGGATCTGCTCGCGCAGCGAGTGCACGACGGGTGGGGTGATCATCGGCGCTTCAACTCCTGTGGGGGCGGGCACGCGGGGGCCTGATGCGTAACAATACGGCGGTCGTGGCCTGCTGCGATGGGTTCCGAGTCAGGGACCCAGGGTGAGGCTCGTTACAACGACGGCGCCCCCGCCCGGACGGATCCGGACGGGGGCGCCGCAGGCGGCAGCCGGGGCTGCGCGCGGGGCCTTACAGGCCGAGCTCGACCTCGAACTCGCCGGCCTCGAGGATCGCCTTGACCGCGCCGAGGTACCGGGCCGCGTCCGCGCCGTCCACCAGGCGGTGGTCGTAGGACAGGGTCAGGTACGTCATGTCGCGGATGCCGATGTTCGTGCCCTCGGCGGTCTCGATGACCACCGGGCGCTTGACCGTGGCACCGATGCCCAGGATGGCGACCTGGTTCGGCGGCACGATCACCGTGTCGAACAGCGCGCCGCGCGAGCCGGTGTTGCTGATGGTGAAGGTCGCGCCGGACAGCTCGTCCGGGGTGATCTTGTTGCCGCGGACCTTGGCGGCCAGGTCGGCGGTCGCCTTGGAGATGCCCGCCAGGTTGAGGTCACCGGCACCCTTGATGACCGGGGTCATCAGGCCCTTCTCGGAGTCCACGGCGATGCCGATGTTCTCCGAGTCGAAGTAGGTGATGGTGCCCTCGTCGTCGTTGATCCGGGCGTTGACGACCGCGTGGGCCTTCAGCGCCTGGGCGGCGGCCTTGACGAAGAACGGCATCGGGGACAGCTTGACGCCCTCGCGGGCGAGGAAGCCGGCCTTGGCCTTCTCGCGCAGCTTCATGATCTTGGTGATGTCCACCTCGACCACGGAGCTGAGCTGCGCCTGCGAGTGCAGGGCCTTCATCATGTTGTCGCCGATGACCTTGCGCATGCGGGTCATCTTGACCGTCTGGCCGCGCAGCTCCGACACCGCGGCCGGAGCCTTGGCGGCGGCCGGGGCGGCAGCGGCGGCGGGAGCCGGGGCGGCAGCGGCGGCCTTGGCGGCCTCGGCGGCGGCCAGGACGTCCTGCTTGCGGATACGGCCGCCGACGCCGGTGCCGGTGACCGCGGACAGGTCGACGCCGGACTCCGAGGCGAGCTTGCGCACCAGCGGGGTCACGTACGCGCCCTCGTCGCCGGAGACGGCGGCGGGAGAGGGAGCGGCGGCGACGGGAGCGGGAGCGGCGGCCGGAGCCGGAGCGGCCGGAGCCGGAGCGGCGACCGGGGCCGGAGCGGCGACCGGGGCCGGAGCGGCCACGGGGGCCGCCGGAGCCGGAGCAGCCGGAGCCGGGGCAGCGGCGGCCGGGGCGGCGGCGGCCGGAGCCGGAGCGGCGGCAGCAGGGGCCGCGGCCGGAGCCGCGCCCGCGACGCCGATGACGGCCAGACGGGCGCCGACCTCGGCGGTCTCGTCCTCGCCGACCAGGATCTCCAGCAGGGTGCCGGAAACCGGCGCGGGGATCTCGGTGTCGACCTTGTCCGTGGAGACCTCGAGCAGCGGCTCGTCGGCCTCGACGGACTCGCCGACCTCCTTCAGCCAGCGGGTGACGGTGCCCTCGGTGACGGACTCGCCCAGCGCGGGCAGCACGACGTCCGTGCCGGAGGCGGCGCCCGCCGGAGCGGCGGCCGGGGCAGCCGGGGTCTCGGCCGGTGCGGGGGCGGCCGGGGCCTCGGCGGCAGCGGGCTCGGCCGCCGGGGCGGCAGCGGGCTCGGCGGCCGGGGCGGCGGCCTCGGCCGGAGCGCCGGAGCCGTCGTCGATCACGGCCAGCTCGGCGCCGACCTCGACGGTCTCGTCCTCGGCGACCTTGATGGAGGCCAGGATGCCGGAGACGGGCGAGGGGATCTCGGTGTCGACCTTGTCGGTCGAGACCTCGAGCAGCGGCTCGTCGGCCTCGACGCGCTCGCCCTCGGCCTTCAGCCAACGGGTGACAGTTCCCTCGGTGACGCTCTCGCCGAGCGCCGGAAGGGTTACGGAAACCGACATGGTTTCAGTTGCTCCTAACGGAAGTGCGGAAGTGGTCGTCGCGCCCGTGACGATCAGTCGTGGTTGTGCAGCGGCTTGCCGGCCAGAGCCAGGTGGGCCTCGCCGAGGGCTTCGTTCTGGGTCGGGTGCGCGTGGATGAGCTGCGCGACCTCGGCCGGCAGGGCTTCCCAGTTGTAGATCAGCTGGGCTTCGCCCACCTGCTCGCCCATGCGGTCACCGACCATGTGGATACCGACCACGGCACCGTCCTTGACCTGGACGAGCTTGATCTCGCCCGCGGTCTTCAGGATCTTGCTCTTGCCGTTGCCCGCGAGGTTGAACTTCGCGGCGATGACCTTGTCCGCACCGTAGATCTCCTTGGCCTTGGCCTCGGTGATACCGACGGAGGCGACCTCGGGGTGGCAGTACGTGACGCGCGGGACACCGTCGTAGTCGATCGGAACGGTCTTCAGACCGGCCAGACGCTCCGCGACCAGGATGCCCTCGGCGAAGCCGACGTGCGCGAGCTGGAGGGTGGGGACGAGGTCGCCCACGGCCGAGATCGTCGGCACGTTGGTCTGCATGTACTCGTCGACCAGGACGTAGCCGCGGTCCATCGCGACGCCCTGCTCCTCGTAGCCCAGGCCCTGGGAGACCGGACCGCGGCCGATGGCGACCAGCAGCACCTCGGCCTCGAAGGTCTTGCCGTCGGCCAGCGTCACGCGGACGCCGTTCTCGGTGTACTCGGCCTTGTCGAAGAAGGTGCCGAGGTTGAACTTGATACCGCGCTTGCGGAAGGCGCGCTCGAGGATCTTCGAGCTGTTCTCGTCCTCGACCGGGACGAGGTGCTTGAGGCCCTCGATGACGGTCACGTCGGTGCCGAAGGACTTCCACGCCGAGGCGAACTCGACGCCGATGACGCCGCCGCCCAGGATGATCGCGGACTGCGGCACGCGGTCCAGGACCAGCGCGTGGTCCGAGGAGATGATGCGGTTGCCGTCGATGTCCAGGCCCGGCAGCGACTTCGGCACGGAGCCGGTCGCCAGCAGCACGTGGCGGCCCTGGACCCGCTGGCCGTTCACGTCGACGGAAGTCGGCGAGGAGAGGCGTCCCTCACCCTCGATGTAGGTCACCTTGCGGGAGGCGACCAGCCCCTGCAGGCCCTTGTACAGGCCGGAGATGACATCGTCCTTGTACTTGTGCACACCGGCGATGTCCACGCCCTCGAAAGAGGCCTTGATGCCGAACTGTCCGGCTTCGCGCGCCTGGTCGGCGATCTCACCGGCGTGCAGCAGAGCCTTTGTGGGGATGCAGCCGTTGTGCAGGCAGGTGCCGCCGAGCTTGTTCTTCTCGATCAGCGCAACGTCGAGACCCAGCTGGGATGCGCGCAGCGCCGCGGCGTAACCGCCACTGCCACCGCCGAGGATCACTAGGTCGAAAACGGTGCTGGCGTCGTTCGCCACGTCACGTCCTCCATGCATGTGCGCCGGGCACCGGTCCTCTGTGACCGGGCGGCGGCTGGTAATCGGCCGCTTGTTTCTTCGGCCCTGTGGTGGGGGCCCTGTCCTGCCGAGAACCCATCTTCGCATTTGTCGGGGGAACGCGGGACGCCGGGCCCCGGCTGTGCACCGTCGTTCTGCCCGAGATCCGGGTTACCCGTGCGTAGAAACCTACTGATTCCCGAGGTTTCTTCCAGGGCGAACGCGCCCCGGGACCCTGTCCGGGGTCCCGGGGCGCGGCGTGCGTCACAGAGGGCGTCTCACGGAGTGGTACGTGCGGCGCCGGTGCGAGGCGGGCGGTACGTCAGCCGAGGTCGCCGGTGGCGGTGCGCTCGGCCAGCCGCACCAGGGTGCGCACGGCGGAGCCGGTGCCGCCCTTGGGGGTGTAGCCGTACGGGGCGCCCTCGTGGAAGGCGGGGCCCGCGATGTCCAGGTGCGCCCAGGTGATGCCCTCGCCGACGAACTCCTGGAGGAAGAGGCCGGCCACCAGGCCGCCGCCCATCCGCACGCCCATGTTGGCGATGTCGGCGGTGGGGGAGTCCATGGTCTTGCGCAGCTCCTCGGGGAGCGGCATCGGCCAGGAGGACTCGCCGACCTCCTCCGCGATCTCGTGGATCGAGGTGCGGAAGGCGTCGTCGTTGGCCATGATCCCGAAGGTCCGGTCGCCGAGCGCCAGCACCATCGCACCGGTCAGGGTGGCGACGTCGACGATCGCGTCCGGGTTCTCCTCGGAGGCCTTGGTCAGGGCGTCGCCCAGGACCAGGCGGCCCTCGGCGTCCGTGTTCAGCACCTCGACGGTCTTGCCGCTGTACATGCGCAGCACGTCGCCGGGCTTGGTGGCGGAGCCGGAGGGCATGTTCTCGGCGAGCGCGAGCCAGCCGGTGACGTTGACCTTCAGGCCCAGCTTGGCGGCGGCGATGACGGCGGCGAAGACGGCGGCGGCGCCGGACATGTCGCACTTCATCGTCTCGTTGTGGCCGGCCGGCTTCAGGGAGATGCCGCCCGAGTCGTAGGTGATGCCCTTGCCGACGAAGGCGAGCGTCTTCTCCGCCTCGGCGTGGGTGTAGGAGAGCCTCACCAGGCGCGGCGGGTTCTCGGAGCCCTTGCCGACGCCCATGATGCCGCCGTAGCCGCCCTTGACCAGCGCCTTCTCGTCGAGGATCTGGACCTTGACGCCGTTCTCCTTGGCGGTCGCGGAGGCGACGGCGGCGAAGGCCTCGGGGGTGAGGTCGTTCGGCGGGGTGTTGATCAGGTCGCGGGCGACGTTGACCTCGGTGGCGACGACGACGGCGCGCTCGGCGGCGGCCTTGTGCTCCTTGTCGCGCGGCTTGGCACCGAGCAGGACCACGTCGGCCAGCGGCTGCTTGGGGCCGCCCTGCTTGTCGCCCTTGCCGTTCTTCTTCTCGCCGCCCTGGTACGCGGTGAAGGCGTACGCGCCCAGCAGCGCGCCCTCGGCGACGGCGGTGACGGCGGAGGCGTCGTCCACGGGGAGGGCGAAGGCGGCCTTCTTGGAGCCGTGCAGGGCGCGGGCGGCGGAGCCGGCGGCGCGGCGCAGGGCCTCCTCGTCGAAGGACTCGTCCTGCTCCGGGGCCGCTCCCAGGCCGACCACCAGCACGACCGGGGCCTTGAGGCCGGCCGGGGCGGGCAGCTTGGTGGTCTCGCCCTCGGCGCCCGTGGCGCCGAGCGAGTCGAGCACGGCGGCGAGCTTTCCGTCGAACGCCTTGTCCACGGCCTCGGCGCCGGCGGCCACGACGAGGCCCTTCGGGCCCTTCGCCACGCCGACCACGAGGGCGTCGGCGCGCAGCGTCGCAGCGCCGGCAGTGCTGAGAGTCAGAGCAGTCACGGTGGTGAAGTCTCGCTTCCGTTTGTGTTAGTGGGCGCTTGGGTCGCGTCGGGGTCACCGGCCGCTCCGCAGCGATCGTATTAGGGCCCGGCGGCCGCCGGAAATGAGCCTACGCGCACGTACTCGTCCGGACGCCACTCGAAGGTTTGTCAAGCTGTTCGATCAATGCGCGGCCAGGTTCACCCATCTGTGGACTCTGCTCCAGGTTTGCCCCTTAGACCGGACGAGGTCCGAGAGACTCGGGTCACTCTCGCAAGGGGACGTGGGGTCCTTTTGCATGAATTTCCACAGCGCCTCCCCGGCCCGGCCGTCCGCCAAGGGCCGCTGTCGAGGGATGCCTGCGGGGGGAAAGGCCGAAATGGTCAACAGGAACCGGATGAACAGGGTCGCCGCCGCGATGGCCGCAGCAGCCCTGATGTCCGTGGCAGTACCCGCCGCGACCGCCCAAGCGGCGGTCGTGACACCGCGCGTCGACCTGAAGGTGCTGGTCGTGGACGACGGCGGCAGCTCGGTCGGGGCGATCACCGCCCAGCTCAAGGACACCGGGGTCCCCTACACCCGGGTCGATCTGGCCAGTGCCGGCCGCCCCGTCATCGACGCGGCGTTCCTCGCCGACACCGTCGACGGCCGGCCCCGGGCCAAGTACCAGGGGGTCGTCCTCCCCAACGAGAACCCCTTCGGCGAGGGCTCCGCCGAGATGGCGGCGCTCACCGCGTACGAGACGGCGTACGGGATCCGCCAGGTCGACGCCTACACCTGGGCCCACCCGGGAGTCGGGCTCGAGTACACGGACAACGGCGGCTACAGCGGCCAGCTCGACGGCACCCAGGCCGCCGTCACCGCGGCCGGCAAGGCCGGCCCCTTCGGCTACCTCGGCGGTCAGGTCGCCTTCGAGGACAACTCCGCCGTGGTTCCGGAGAGCTTCGGGTTCATGGGCAAGCCGCGCACCGGCTACACCAGCTACCTGGACGCCCCCGTCACCGGCGGACGGGCCTCGCTCGTCGGCGAGTACGCCCACGACGGGCGCAGCGAGCTCGTCGTCACCTTCGGCTACAACCAGTACCAGCAGCAGTTCCGGCTGCTGGCCCGAGGGATCGTCGAGTGGCTGACCCAGGGCGTCCACCTCGGGCAGGAGCGCAGCTACTTCGCGGTCCACGTGGACGACGTCTTCGCGCCGGACGCCCGCTGGAGCAAGGAGCTCGACTGCACGCCCGGCGACTACGCCTGCGCGGGCGGCGAGGGCAAGGAGAGCACCATCCGGATGACCGCCGCCGACGCCCAGTACGCGGCGCAGTGGCAGACGTCCAAGAACTTCAAGCTGGACATGCTCTTCAACGCGGGCGCCGGCGAGGAGTGGAAGGCCGAGAACGGCGGCACCGACGCGCTGACCGCCCAGCTCGTCGCCGACCGCGCCAAGTACCGCTGGATGAACCACACCTACTCCCACCCCTTCCTCGGCTGCGTCCAGGACACCAGCACCAACCCCTGGACCTGCACCAAGAACGCCCAGGGCGCCGTCAACTGGATGAGCCGCGCCGAGATCTCCGCGCAGATCCGCGACAACAACAACTGGGCGCTCTCCAAGGGCATCACCACCGACCGCACCGAGCTCGTCACCGGCGAGCACTCCGGCCTCAAGACCCTCCCGCAACAGCCCCAGGACAACCCCAACCTGGCCGGCGCCCTCGCCGACAACGGCGTCAAGTGGGCCGGCAGCGACAACTCCCGCGAGCCCGACCAGCGGGCGGTCGGCGCCGCCCTGACCGTCCCCCGCTACCCGATGAACGTGTACTACAACACGGGCACCAACGCGGAGATGGCCGACGAGTACAACTGGATCTACACCAGCCGCGCCGACGGCGGCAGCGGCATCTGCGAGGACAACCCGGCGACCTCCACCTGCCTGCCGGCCCCGCTGGACACCGCCACCGGCTACCTCGACCACATCGTCCCGGCCGAGGCGCGGACCGCCCTGCGCCACGTGCTGGCCAACGACCCGCGCCCGCACTACGTCCACCAGTCCAACCTCGCCGAGGACCGCACCCTCTACCCGGTGCTCAACCAGGTCCTCGACACCTACCGGTCCCTCTACGCGCCCAGCGCGCCGATCGTCAACCAGAGCATGAAGGACACCGGCGTCGAGCTCCAGCGCCGCGCCGCCTGGGACAAGGCGCTCGCCGCCGGCAAGGTGACCGCCTACAGGATCGGCAAGGACGTCGTCGTCAAGGCGCCCTCCGGAGTCGTCGCCCCGGTCACCGCACCCAACGGGACGAAGAAGCAGATGCTGCTCGGCACCACCGACTTCGGCACCGCCTACGCCGGCACCCGCTCCGCCTGGACGGCTCCCGAGCTGCTCCAGTCCGCGGTCACGCTCAAGCTCCTCTGACCGCACCGCACCGCATGCACGGGTGAGTGAGCCGAAGGGGGCGCGTCGGCGAAGGAGGGCGAGCGCCCGGAGGAAACCGCGAGGCACGAGCGGTTCCGAGGACGCACGCCCTCCTGGAGCCGGCTGAAGCGCCCCCGGAGGCGAACGAGCCCCAAAAGAAGAGAGTCCTGGGGGGACACACCGCATGAGCCATGGGCGCCATGTCACCATGCTCACCGAAGGCACCTACCCGCACGTCCACGGGGGCGTCAGCACCTGGTGCGACCAGCTGGTACGCGGTATGCCGGAGGTCGACTTCAACGTCATAGCCCTGACCGGCTCCGGACGCGAGCCGGTCACCTGGGAGCTGCCGCGCAACGTCTACCGGCACACCGCCGTCCCGCTCTGGGGCCCGCCGCCCCACCGGACCCGCCGGTCGGCCCTGCGGGGCAAGGCCCGCCGCCGCTTCACCGACACCTACGAAGCCTTCCTGCTCTCCCTGATCGATCCTCCCCCAGCTACCGCCGGGGGGACCCCCGAACACGGCGGCTTCTCCGAGGCGCTGGGCGAACTCGCCCGCCTCGCCCGCGCCGGCCGGCTCGCCCCGGCCCTGCGCTCCGAGTCGGTCCTGCGCCTGCTGATGGCCGTATGGACCCGCCCCGGCCTCGTCACCGCCGCGGCCCGGCCCACCATCCACGACGCGCTCACCGCCACCGACCTGCTGGAACACGCCCTGCGGCCGCTGTCCGTACGCATCCCGCCCGACAGCGTCGCCCACGCCGTCAGCAGCGGCCTCGCCACCCTCCCCGCCCTCGCCGCCAAACACCTGGACGGGGTGCCCTTCCTCCTCACCGAGCACGGCATCTACCTGCGCGAGCGCTACCTCGGCTACCGCAGCGCCGCCCAGCGCTGGCCCGTCAAGGCCCTGATGCTGGGCTTCTACCGCGAGCTGAACTCCGAGGGCTACCGGCAGGCCGACCTGATCACCCCCTGCAACCAGTACAACCGCCGCTGGGAGGAACGCGGAGGCGCCGACTCCGAACGGATCCGCACCGTCTACAACGGCGTCGACCCGCACGTCTTCCCCGAGGCCGGCCCCGAACCGGAGGTGCCCACCCTCAGCTGGTGCGGCCGCATCGACCCGATCAAGGACCTCGAAACCCTCATCCGCGCCTACGCGTTCATGCGCGAGGAGCTCCCCGCCCTGCGCCTGCGCCTCTTCGGCCCGGTCCCCGCCGGCTGCGAGGACTACAAGCTGCGCCTGGAGAAGCTCGCCGCCGAACTCGGCGTCAGCGACGGCATCACGTACGAGGGCCGCATCGACCAGGTCGCCAAGGCCTACGCGGTGGGCTCCGTCGTCATGCTCTCCAGCATCAGCGAGGGCTTCCCCTTCAGCATCATCGAGGCCATGTCCTGCGGCCGCACCACCGTCTCCACCGACGTCGGAGGCGTGCGCGAGGCCGTCGGCGACACCGGTCTCGTCGTCCCGCCCCGCGAGCCCGAGACCATGGCCCGCGCCACCCTCGCCCTGCTCCGCGACGACGAACGCCGCGCCGAACTCGGCCGGATGTCCCGCAAACGGGTCGTCGAGAAGTTCACCCTCCACCAGTCCGTCGACGGCTTCCGGCACATCTACCGCGAACTCGCCGACCGGACGCGGGCCGGCCGGCCGGTCCTGCCCCCGCACACCGGCGACTGGAGCGGGCACCTCGCCGACCCCTGGTCCAAGGACCCCTGGCACAAGGAACTGGCCGCCGACGGGAGCGTGTGGTGAGCGGATCCCTCTGGCTCAAGCCGCCCGGCCCGGACGGCTCCTGGGTCCACGTCGGCCACCCGGCACCCGCCGGCCGCACCGACACCCTGCCCGACCTGCCCCGGCCCCGCCCCGGCCGGCCCGGGGCCCCGGCCGCCGATCCCATGGACGAACTCGCCGAACGACTTGGCGTGTTCGTCGCCGCGGCCGTCCACCCCGACGAGATCGCCGCCATCCTCGAATCCGACGGGATGACCGACGAGTACATCCGCCTCACCTACGGCCGCCAGGACTCCTTCGCCCTCGCCGAGGAGCTCTACGCCCGCGTCCCCCGCTCCTTCCCCGAGCCCGACCGGCTCCCCGACCCCTGGAAGGTCTCCCTCACCGCCTGCCTGCTCCGCGGGGTGATCTTCGCCCTGCCCGGCCTCGCCTACGTCCTCGGCGCCCCCCTGCTGGAAGGCCCCCCGGACCGGCTCGGACTGCCCGCCGGCACCCTGACCCTGCTCGCCGGCGCCCTCATCGGCTGGGTCTGGGACCAGAGCCTGTCCCACCGCGCCTACTCCTGGCTCGGCCTCGGCGACCGGGCCGCCGCCGGGCGGACCCTGCTCGTCGGAGCCCCCGCCGGGGCGCTGCTCGGCACGGCCGCCGCCTTCGCCGTCCCCGGCGGGCCGCCGTTCTCGTACGCCTTCGCCGCCGGGCAGGCCGTGTACGTCGGCGCCGCCACCGTGCTGCTGGTGCTGGGCCGCGAACGGGTGCTGCTGGCCGCACTCGGCCCCATGGCCGCCGGCGCGGTCCTCGCACTCTCCACCGGCCTGCCCGTACCCGTACGGATCACCCTGCTCGTGGTGTCCCTGCTGGCGGCGTGCACTCTCGCCCTGCGGGAGCTGCCGCTGGCCGAGGGCGTACGGGCGGGCGTGCGCAGGATCCTCCGCTGGGCGGAGCGCCGCCCGGGCGAAGGCGGCCCGGTGCGCTGGCGGATGCTGCGCGGCCCCGAGGAGGACCACGCCCGGCGCGGGCCCCGCCTCGGCGACTCCGCGCCCTACGGGGTCTTCGGCCTCGGCACCGGCCTGCTGGTGCTGTACGCCGCCCTGGGGGAGGTGCTCAGCGGCGGCCCCGCCGAGGCGGTCGCCGCGCCCTCCGCCGTGGCGCTCACCCTCAGCATGGGCCCCGCCGAATGGCTGCTCCACCGCTTCCGCAGCGGCAGCCTCGCCGGGCTGCGCGCGGCCCGCTCGCCCGGGGCGTTCTGGCGCAGGATGCTCGTCACCCTGGCCCGGTGCCTCTGCGTTTACCTGGCGGTGCTGCTCGCCCTGGGCGTCACCGGCACCCTGCTGTGGCCGCACGCGCCCGGCCTGACCGCACTGCGCGTCGCCACCCTGCTGCTGCTCGGCGCCGTGATGTGGACCGGGCTGCTGCTCCAGTCCTTCGGCGCCGTCCGGCCCGCCGCGGTGGTCTGCGCCGGGGCCGCCTGCGCGCAGAGCCTGGCCCTGCTGGCCGGGATCGGGCAGCCGCGCCTGGTCCAGCTGGCGGTCGCCGGCACCGCCGCGGCCGCCCTGGCCGTGCTGGTCTGCCTGCTCCTCGGCCGGGCCACGGCACACCGCTGACCCGCCGCGGGCCCGCCCGCGACCCCCCGACCCGTGACCCCGCACGAGAAGACGAAGGACCCCATGCTGCTGGTGCCGCTCTACGAGCACCCCGCCGACCGGCCCGACGCCTGGGAGCGGCTCATCCGCTCCGCCGGGCAGCTGCACTCGGTGGTGCTCAACCCCGACAGCGGGCCCGGGCGGGCCCCCGACGAGCGGTTCGCCGCCGTCTCCGCACGGCTGCGCGACGCGGGCGTGCCCGTCCTCGGCTACACCGACACCGACTACGGGCGGCGCCCGCACGCCGCCGTCGTCCAGGACCTGCTGCGCCACCGCGACTGGTACGGCGTCGACGGGGCGTTCCTCGACCAGGCCGCCGCCGACCGGGAACTGCTCGGGCACTACGGCCGGCTCGCCGTCGCGGCCCGCGCGGCGGGCGCCCGTACCCTCGTCCTGAACCACGGCGTCCACCCGCACCCCGGGTACGCCCGCATCGCCGACCTGCTCGTCACCTTCGAGGGCCCCTGGGACGCCTACCGCGACACGGCCGCGGCGCCGCCGCCGTGGACGGCCGACCACCCCGCGCAGCGCTTCTGCCACCTCGTGTACGCGGTCCCGCCGGGCGCGCCCGCCGCCGAACTCGCGGCGCAGCGGCACGCCGGGGTGCACTGCGCCGTCCCCGGCACCGGAGCGCACCCGTGGGGAACCCTCCCGAACGCCCTGGAGGCCGCCGGATGAAGCGTTCCACCACCGCCCTCGCCGCGGGCTGCGCCGCCGCGCTGCTGCTGCTCACCGCCTGCACCGCCGACCCGGACGACGACGAGAGCCCGGGGCCCGCCCCGTCCTGGCCCTCCCAGGCGCCGGGGGAGCGGTGGCAGCCCCGCCCGGGCACGGGCTGGCAGTGGCAGCTCAGCGGCGAGCTCGACACGTCGGTGGACGTGCCGGTGTACGACATCGACGGGTTCAACACCACCAAGGAGCAGGTCGCCGCCCTGAAGAAGGACGGCCGCCGGACCATCTGCTACATCTCCGCCAGCGCCTGGGAGGACTTCCGCCCGGACGCCGGGGACTTCCCCGAGTCGATGCTCGGCAAGGGCAACGGCTGGGAGGGCGAGCGCTGGCTCGACATCCGGCGGGTGGCCGAACTGGAACCGCTGATGGCGAAGCGGTTCGACATGTGCCGCGACAAGGGCTTCGACGCGGTGGAGCCGGACAACATGGACGCCTACCGCAACACCTCCGGCTTCCCGGTCACCGCCGACGACCAGCTGAAGTTCAACCGGTTCGTCGCGAAGCTCGCCCACGACCGGGGCATGGCGGTCGGACTCAAGAACGACCTCGACCAGATCCCGGAGCTGGTCGGCGACTTCGACTTCGCCGTCAACGAGCAGTGCGCCGAATACGACGAGTGCGAGGAGCTGACCCCCTTCATCAAGGCGGGCAAGGCCGTCTTCCACGCGGAGTACGACCTCCCGCCGTCCCGCTTCTGCAAGCAGTCCCGCCGACTGAAACTGAGCTCCTTGCAGAAGAAACTCGAACTGGGCCCCTGGCGCAAGTCCTGCTGACGCGGGCGGCCGGGGGCGGGGGCGGGGGCGGTGAGCGGTAGTCCCTTGGGCGGTCTCACAGTTGGTTTGGGGGTTTCCCGTCAGTCCCATCGTCGTTCCGTGTCGTGCCGGCCTGTCAAGGGCGTTCACTTCGTTCGCGTCACTGCGTGATCGCCTTCGGCGACCCTTGACAGCCCGTCCCGCCCCGGAAAGCCGAAAGACTGCCGGGAAGCCCCCAAAAGAACGGTCACCAGGGAGGACAGGCAGGAGCGGGTCCCTCAGGGATGAGGCGAGGGGTCAGGGGCCAGGGGCCATGGCCTGCCGGGCATCCGGCGGCCTTGATCCCGGGGCCGGGGGCCCGGCCACCCGCACGAAAGGCTGACCACAGCCCCCCGCGGAGCCCCCAGACGCGTCAGATCGCTACGCGCTCCTCACATCTCAGCGTCCGGTCCCCGTTTGGCTTGACGACCAGGGGCGCTCACTGGTGGCTTGCCAGGCGGGATCAAGCTCTTCGGGCCTCGAAGCACGCGCGCGACGCTCGTGCAACCAACGCCAGATCACGTGCACGACCAGAGCACACGCGACAGCAACAGCGATGAACCGGATGGTGTGCCAGGTGTGCACGACAACCGAACTCGCCCCGCGAGACTCCCCGTCCAGGCGCATGGAGGTCTCATAGAAGGCGACGACCGGAATGAGGAGCCGAAAGAAGAGGCCGCCGACACCCGGAATGCGCGCCACGTTGCCGAGGAACCCGACGGGTGCCCCGAACGCAAACGCCAGCGTTCCCCACACCAGGATTTTGGACAGCGACCCCCCGCCTGATGTGCCGAACCCCTCCGGGGTGGCGGGGCTGAGGTCCTTGAACAGGTAGTAGGCGGTCACTCCGATGGCCAGCCCGAAAGGTGCCAGCAAGGCCGACTCGATTTTGGACCGACGGAGGTAGCCCACCAGGAACGCATAACAGGCCCACGACCACCCACCGGCGAAGATGGCGTTCACGACCACGCTGACGGGATTGTCCGACTTCTCGGAAAGAGGGCCCAGCAGGCCGAGTGCCAGACCGATCCCGAGTGGCCCTGCCAGCGACGCGGCGCGTGTGAGCGTAGAGCTTGTGATGTCTCTTCTCCGTCCATTCCGAACCCAAGCGGAGATCCTGAGTCAAGCCGTCTCGGCGCAGGACCAGTCAGTCCAGGGGGAGGGACTGCGTCAGGACCGTCGGTACGCCCACATCGGCTCCCCTTGCCAACCGGCGCGAGGATCTCGACGAGGTCCCGGGCTACGGGTGCATCGTGTCATGGGCCCATGGCACGCTCCAGGGTGAGTAGTTCGCGGACCATGCGTGCGGACTTGGGTCTGGTCAACATGTGGTGCAGGTATCAGCCCAAGACGGCCGCCGGGCGCTGAGCAAAGAGGAGCGCGTAGCGATCTGTCGCGCCGGGGCGCTCCCCCTGCTGTCCTGGTCGGCGTTTCGTGCAGGTAGCCATGCCCCCAACCCCTCGCCTCGTCCCTGAGGGGGCCGCTCCTGCCTGTCCTCCCTGGTGACCGTTCTTTTGGGGGGTTCCCGGCAGTCTTTCGGCTTTCCGGGGCGGGCTGGTCTGTCAAGGGTGGCCGAAGGCCATCGCGAAGCGACGCGACGAAGGAGCGCCCTTGACGGGCCGGCACGACACGGAACGACGATGGGACTGACGGGAAACCCCCAAGCCAACTGTGAGACCGCCCCAGGGGCTACCGCTCACCCGGCCCCGCCCCGCCCCCCTCACGCCGGCAGGATCGCGTGGACGCGGAAGCCGCCGCCGTAGCGGGGGCCCGCGAAGCAGGAGCCGCCCAGGGCGCCGGTCCGTTCGCGCATGCCGAGCAGGCCGTGTCCGCCGCCCGGGTCGCTCTGGCCCGGCGCCGAGTCCGCCGAGTCGCCCCCGTCGTCCAGCACCGTCACCTCCACCGAGGGCCCCACCCGCACCACGCTCACCTCGGCCCGCGCCCCCGGGCCCGCGTGCTTGCGGACGTTGGTCAGCGCCTCCTGGATCACCCGGTACGCCGCCAGGTCCACGGCCGCCGGCAGCGGCTCGGTGCCGGTGCCCAGCTGGACGGTCGCCGCCACCGGCAGCCCGGCGTGCCGGAAGGTGTCCAGCAGCTCGTCCAGCAGGGCCAGCCCCGGCGCGGGCTCGGTCGGCGCCTCCGGGTCGCCGGACTGCCGCAGCAGCCCGACGGTGGCGCGCAGCTCGTTCAGCGCGCTGCGGCTGGCGTCCCGTACGTGCGCGAGGGCCTCCTTCGCCTGGTCGGGCCGCTTGTCCATGACGTGCGCGGCCACCCCCGCCTGCACGTTGACCAGGGCGATGTGGTGGGCCACCACGTCGTGCAGGTCCCGCGCGATGCGCAGCCGCTCCTCCGCGACGCGGCGCCGGGCCTCCTCCTCACGGGTCCGTTCGGCCCGCTCGGCCCGCTCCCGTATCGCGTCGACGAAGGCCCGCCTGCTGCGCACCGCGTCTCCGGCGGCCGCGGCCATCCCGGTCCAGGCGAAGATGCCGATGTTCTCCTGCGCGTACCAGGGCATCGGGCCGGCCAGCATCGCCACCCCGGTCAGCCCCGCCATCGTCAGCAGCCCGGTCCGCCAGGTGGTCGGCCGGTCGGTGGACGCGGCCACCGTGTACAGGGCGATCACCGCGCTCATGGCGACGGGCGCCCGCGGCTCCGCGGTGGTCAGCTCCAGCAGCGACAGCCCGCAGGTGACGGCGAGCACGGTACGGGGCCGGCGGCGCCGCAGCACCAGGGCGGCCGCGCCG
Source organism: Streptomyces sp. NPDC048352 (assembly GCF_040651895.1). Lineage (NCBI taxonomy): Bacteria > Bacillati > Actinomycetota > Actinomycetes > Kitasatosporales > Streptomycetaceae > Streptomyces > Streptomyces sp. NPDC048352. The sequence goes on along the minus strand of NZ_JBEZKZ010000047.1, from coordinate 17,334 downwards.
AGCAGCATCAGCAGCAGGGAGAACGCGTCGGGCGTACGGGTGCCGAAGGTGGGCCCGTGCGGCCCGTGCGGCTCGGCGAAGGAGCCGACGACCATGGACACCAGCGCCCCGAACGCGAGGACGGCGTCGGTGGCGAGCGGATGCGCCCGCATCCACTGCCGGGTGCGGGAGAAGGGACCGTGGTCTGTCGTCACCCCGATACGGTACGGGCTCGTCCTAGAGCCGCGCGGGCCCCCGGGGAGGGGGACCGGCGGGGGGCGACGGCGGCCGGGGGCCGAGCGGGGTCCGCGAGCGGGCCGGCCCCCACCTGGCGCGCACCACGCACACGGCCATCACGGCGGCGAGGGCCGCCAAGTGCTCCTTGCCGGCCAGGTTGTTCTTGACCAGCACCTCGCCGGTCATCACCAGGATCACCAGGGCCCCGGTGAGGTACGCCCGGTAGCGCCAGCAGACGTAGACGGCCAGGCCCACCACCGCCGCGGACGGCCCGGTGTCGTTGACGACCCGGTCGGTCACCGGCAGGCCGAAGGGGTGGTCGGGGCCCACCGAGAGCCCGATCCGGGCGTAGGTGGTCCCGGCGAGGGTGGCCACGTACCCGACGAGCAGGGTGCGCCACCAGCCGATGCAGATCTCCGCGATCCCGAAGACCAGCAGGATCTGCGCGAGCGCCCCCCACACGGGCAGGTCGAGGGCCGGTACGAACAGGGACAGCGGGGTGCGCAGCAGCGCGAGCCACAGGGGGTCCGCGGCCTTGACGGAGCCCAGGTTCTGGACCGGCTGGAAACCCCAGGCGGTGTTCTGCACGACCTGGAAGACGGAGGTCAGGCAGACCGCCCCGAGGGTCATCGGGGCGGCCCGCCACCGGTCGCGGGCCAGTGCGTCCCGCACGGTCCCGGAGAGGGGACCCCACTCGCGGCGGGCGAACTGCCGGACCTCCGTCTTCCAGGACGTCAACGAATCGTCTCCAGGTGTTTGCGGTGCAGCCACTTGGGCAGGCCGGGTGCTTCCAGGAAGCCCTCGGCCCGGCCCGCGGCGATACCGATCCGCAGCAGGTCCGAACTCTTCTCGAAGAGCATGAACCGCGGCTCCCAGATCGGGCGGTATTTGGCGTTGGCCCGGTAGAGGGACTCGATCTGCCACCAGCGGGAGAAGAAGCTCAGCAGCGAGCGCCACATGCGCAGCACCGGACCCGCGCCGAGCTTGGACCCCCGCTCGAAGACGGAGCGGAACATCGCGAAGTTGAGCGAGACCTGTGTGACGCCGATCTCCTTCGAGCGTTCCAGCAGCTCGATGACCATGAACTCCATCAGGCCGTTCTCGGAATCCCGGTCACGACGCATCAGGTCCAGGGACAGGCCCTTGGGGCCCCACGGCACGAAGGACAGCACGGCGCGCAGGTCGCCGTTGCCGTCGGTGCACTCGAGCATCACGCACTGCCCGTCGTCCGGGTCGCCCAGGCGGCCCAGCGCCATGGAGAAGCCGCGCTCGGTCGCACCGTCGCGCCAGTCGTCGGCACGCTCCAGCAGGACGGCCATCTCCTCGGACGGGATCTCGGCGTGGCGGCGGATGCGGACCGTGTAGCCGGCCCGCTTGACCCGGTTGTAGGCCTGCCGGACGGTGCGCATGGCGCGGCCCTCCAGCGTGAACTCGTCGGTCTCCACGATGGCCTCGTCGCCGAGTTCCAGGGCGTCCAGGCCGTGCCGGGCGTAGATCTGCCCGGCCTCCTCACTGGCGCCCATCACGGCCGGCACCCAGCCGTGCTCGCGGGCCTCGGCCAGCCACGGCTCGATCGCCCCCGGCCAGGCCTCGGGGTCGCCGATGGGGTCGCCCGAGGCGAGCGAGACCCCGCCGACGACGCGGTAGGTGACGGCGGCCTTGCCGGTCGGGGACCAGATCACGGACTTCTCGCGGCGCAGCGCGAAGTAGCCGAGCGAGTCGCGGTCGCCCTGCTTGGCGAGCAGCGCCCGCAGCCGCTCCTCGTCCTCGGGGGTGAGCGGGTCGACGGCGCGCCGCGAGCGGAACGCCGCGAACAGCACGGCGAGCAGCAGCAGCATCGACATCACGTTGATGAACACGTCCACCCAGGCGGGCGTGGTGATCGCGCGGTAGGCCTTGTCGTCGGGCGCCAGCGTGATCAGCCGCATCACGCCGTAGCGCCAGCGCGCCAGGAACGTGGCGTCGGCGCGGTCGGCGTCGGTGTTGGTGGCGCCGACCAGGAGGGCGGCGATCAGCGAGGTGAGCAGCAGGCCGACGGCGGCCACCGCGGTGGCGAGCTTCGGGTTGGAGCGGTCGCCCTTCGCGTAGAACTCGTGGCGGCCCAGCAGCAGGGCGCCCACGAACGCCGCCGTCAGGACGAGCGAGACCCAGTTCTGCGCGTGCTCACGGAACTCCGGGTAGCACATGTTGAGTTCGCCGCCCGTGCAGGGGGCGAAGGCGGCGACCGCGAAGGCCAGCAGCAGCATCCCGCCGACCACCAGGTTCAGGATCCAGGCGGCCCGCTTGCGGCGGCCCATGGTGACCGCGAGCAGCAGCGAGAACAGCCCGGAGGCGAAGCCGGCCGTCAGCAGGTACGGGGTGTAGAAGTCGGCGGTGTTGTGCCGGCGCAGGTCCTGCCCGAGCGAAAGCCACACCGCGCTGAGGAAGTTCACGAAGGTGACGGCCCGCAGGTACCAGACCGCGAAGGCGGCACTGCGCCGCGACCTGGGAGTGCCCCTGCGGCTCTCCGGCTTCGCGGCCGCTTCCCCTCCCTGCTCCTTCTCCTTCTTGTTGTTGGAACCCTTGCCGGAAGCCTGATCGAGGCTCCGGTCGGTGTCTACGCTGGTCAAGCGGACCTCTCCCATGAAAAGCGATGATATGGGGCGTCGCCGGTCCGCAGCGCAGTGGGAGCACTGCGGACTGGCCAGGCCCGTAGTGCCCGTTGTCTCAGTCCGTCGGCTGTTGCGCGGCAGCCCTCTCCGGGAGGTCCGCCGCGAGCGCGGCGGCCGCCTGGACCAGGGGGAGCGCCAGCAGGGCCCCGGTTCCCTCTCCTACGGTGACGCCGTGGTCGAGCACCGGGTTGAGTGCCATCCGGTCCAGGGCCTTGGCCTGGCCCGGCTCCCCGCTGGACTGCCCGGCCAGCCACCAGTCGGGGGCGCGGAAGGCGGCCCGCTGGGCCACCAGTCCGCAGGCCGCCGAGACGACCCCGTCGAGGATGACCGGCGTACGGCGCACCGCGCTCTGGAGCAGGAAACCGGTGATCGCGGCGACGTCCGCGCCGCCCACCGCCGCCAGCAGCGCCATCTGGTCCCCGAGCACCGGGCGGGCCCGGCGCAGGGAGTCGCGGATGGCGGCGCACTTGCGCATCCAGGCCAGGTCGTCGATGGGCAGCCCGCCGCGGCCGGTGACCACGGACGCGTCCGTCCCGCAGAGCGCGGCCACCAGCGTGGCCGCCACCGTGGTGCCGCCCACGCTCAGATCGCCGAGGACGACGAGGTCCGTACCGGAGTCGGCCTCCTCGTCGGCGACCTGGATGCCGAGCCGCAGCGCGTCCTCGGCCTCCTCGGCCGTCAGCGCGTCCTCCACGTCGATCCGGCCGCTGCCCCGCCGTACGCGGGTGCGCACCACGTCCTCGGGCAGCAGCTCCGGTTCGCAGTCCAGGCCCGCGTCCACGACGCGTACGCCCGCCCCGAACCGGCCCGCCAGCACCGCCACCGGGCTGGTCCCGTCCAGTACCGCGCGCACCAGCTCGTGGGCGCTGCCCGCGGGCCGGGCGGAGACGCCCTGGGAGGCGATCCCGTGGTCGGCGGCGAACAGCACGACCCGCGGCCGCTCGATCGGCCTGACCGGTACCCGGCCCTGCGCGGCGGCCAGCCATTCGGCGAGCTCGTCGAGCCGGCCCAGGGCGCCGGGCGGCACGGCCAGCCGCTCACGGCGCTCCTCGGCGTCACGTCGCACGCCCCCGTCGGGGCGTTCGATCAGATCGGAGAAGTCGTCGAGATTCAGCGTGGTCATCTGCCAGAGATTACAGCCGTCCCGACACTCCCTCAGGGGGTGTGCCGGGTCCGCTTCACCGCGGTGGTGCCTTGAGGACGAGCGCCTGCCCCGCGACCACCAGGAGCACGTGCTCGCACTCGCCCGCGATCGCGTTGTTGAGGCGGCCCAGCTCGTCGCGGAACCGCCGCCCCGACGCGGTCGCCGGAACCACCCCGGAGCCCACCTCGTTGCTGACGAGGACCACGGTGCGGCGCGCGGCGCGGACCGCCGCGCCCAGTTCCGCGGTCCGCTCCCGCAGGGCCTTGCGGCCGGTGGCCGCCCACACCGCGTCGTCCCACGCCCCGGCCCGGTCCATGGCGTCGGTGAGCCACAGCGCGAGGCAGTCGATCAGCAGGGGCGGCCCCGACTGCTCCAGCAGCGGCACCAGTTCGCAGGTCTCCACCGTCCGCCAGGTGGCCGGGCGCCGCTCCCGGTGCAGGCCGACGCGCTGGGCCCATTCCGCGTCGCCGTCGCGGGTGCCGCCGGTGGCGACGTAGACGACCTCGGGGAAGGCGGCCAGGCGCCGCTCCGCCTCGAAGGACTTGCCGGAGCGGGCCCCGCCCAGCACCAGGGTGCGGCGCGGCACGTCCGGTGCCGCGTCGTGGTCGCCGGCCACCACGGTGGTGCCGTCCGGCACGGCCCGCGCCCCGGCCGCCGCGCACCGGCGCTCCAGCTCCGGGCCGGGCGGGGTGTCGTGGTCCAGGTGTACGGCGATCACGTCGGTGGCGGGGCCGACGGCGCCGCTCGCGCGCAGCCGGGCCAGTGCCTCGGGCCGGCCGAGGACGTCCGCGAGGACCAGGTCGTACGGGCGCTGCGCGGCGCCGCCGTCGGTTCCGGCCGGCGCTCCGCCCGGGGGCAGGTACAGCAGCCGGCTCCCGTCGGGGCCCGTGACCTCGTACCCGGTCCCCGGCGCGTCCATCGGCACCGCCCGCACCCGGTGACCGCTGATCACCGCGAGCTCCCGCCCGTCCGGGACCCGTCCGGCGGCGGGCAGCCCCGGCGGCAGCTCGACGGCCGGCCCGTCGTGGGGGTGCGTCAGCAGCACCTGCCGTACGCCGGCCAGCGAATGCCCCGCGCGGGCACCGGCCAGCACCGCCCCGGGGGTCAGGTCGAGCAGCAGCGCCCCGTCCACCAGGACGGAGGTCGCCGCGCGGGCCCGGGTGCCCACGGAGACCGCGCAGGCGGCGCAGGGACAGCCGGGGCGGGGCAGTCCTTCAGGGGTACCGGTGCCGAGCAGAGTGAGTTCCACACGGAGATCCTCCCGCGTCGCCGGTAGTGGTGCGCGCCCGGCTACTCTGCGGGCACACTCAAGGCGAGAAGCGTGAGATCGCGGACGAACAACGGAGGCGGACATGGCGTGGACGTGGCGGTTCGAAGCGGCCGACGGCAGCGAGGTGGCCCCGGCGGTGGAGCCGGAGGAGTTCCCCACGCAGGGGGACGCCGAGACCTGGATCGGCGAGGTCTGGAAGGAGCTCCTGGACGGCGGCGCGGAGCGGGTGACCCTCTTCGAGGACGGCACGGAGATCTACCCGATGAGCCTGAGCGCGGCCACGGAGGCCTGACCTCTGGCCGGGGGTGGGTGGGGGTCCTGTGCCGTGCGGTGCCGGGCCGTGCCGGTGGGCCGCTGCGCGGAGCGGGGTCCCCTCCCCGCCCTTCGCCCGTTCCCCGGGCTGCGCCCGGACCCCCCTGGGGGCTCCGCCCCCAGACCCCCGCGCCTCAAACGCCGGCGGGGCTGGATTTCGCGCAGCGAAATTCCAGCCCGCGCGGCGTTTGAGCGCAACGGGTCAAGGGGCGGAGCCCCTGGGAGCGGTGGAAGGGCGGGTGGACACGGCCCCGCGCAGCGGTGGCCCCGGCCCGCGACGGGGTCGAGCGGTGCTCGGGGAATGGCGGAGCCCCGGGGGAGTGGTCCCCCGGGGCTCCGCAATCCAGGCGGGCTATCCCCGCACTCCGCACAGGTGCAGCAGCGCCGCCACCCCCCGGTAGGGATCGGTGCGGCCGGCCCGCTCCTCGGCGGCCAGTAGCCGCTCCAGTTCGTCGTCCGGCGGCAGCTCCGCCGCCGCCTCGGTCCCGTCCGTGAAGACCCGCACCCCGTACCAGGTGTGCAGCGGCGCGCCGATCCCCGACAGCGTCGCCGTCAGGTCGGCGAGCCGGTCGGCCCGTACGTCCAGGCCCAGCCGGTTCGTGTAGTCGACGGTGTCGAAGGCGGCCAGCGCCCCCGACCAGTCCCCGGAGAGCCCCGGCCGCAGCGCGAGCGCGTCGCCGTTGCGCACCAGCAGGGACAGCAGCCCGCCCGGGGCGAGCATCCTGGCCAGCCCCGCGAGCATGGCGTCGGGTTCCGACACGTACATCAGCACTCCGTGGCACAGCACCACGTCGAAGCTGCCCGGTTCGAAGTGCGCGCCGGTCTCCCGGCCGTCACCCTCCACCAGCTCGACCCGGTCGCGGATCCCGGCCGGTTCCGCGGCCAGCGCCGCGTGGGCGACCGCCAGCATGGCGGCGTCCTGCTCCAGGCCGGTGACCCGGTGTCCCGCCCGGGCCAGGCGCAGCGCCTGGGTGCCCTGGCCCATGCCGACGTCGAGGACCCGCAGCCGCCGCCCGACCGGGAAACGGTGCGTGATCTGTTCCTCGACCTGCCGGCCAACGAGTTCCTGGCGGACGGCGTTGCGCAGTCCGCCCAGGCCCTCCAGCCACAGCCGGGCTCCCCCTGAGAAGCCCTCCCCCCGCGATGCCCCCGGTGCTCCGGGCGCCGCTCCGGTCAGGGCCGCTCTCCGCGCTTGACCTGCGGCTTGGGCAGGCGCAGGCGGCGCATCTGGAGGGTGCGCATCAGGCCGTACGCGACGGCGCCGCGGCGCGGCTCGTCCGCGAAGCGCTCGTTCAGCGCCTTGCGCAGCCGGAACCACAGGCCGACGGAGTCGAGGATGATCAGGACGATCACGCCGAGCCACAGCATCAGTGCGACGTTCTGGATCGAGGGGACCCGGATCATGCTCAGCACCAGGATGATCACGGCCAGCGGCAGGAACATCTCGGCGACCGAGAAGCGGGAGTCCACGAAGTCGCGGACGAACCGGCGCACCGGGCCCTTGTCACGGGCGGGCAGATAGCGCTCGTCGCCGTTGGCCAGCGCCTCGCGCTGCCTGGCCATCTCTTCGCGGCGGCGCTCGCGGGCTCGCTTGGCGTCCTCCTTGCGGTTGCCGGTCGAGGCCACCACGGCCTTGCGCTGCGACTGGGCCACAGCACGCTTCGGCGTCGGGCGGCCCTTCGGGGCCTGCGGGTCACGGGGCTGCGAAGGGCCGGCGCTCACCTTGTCGGTGGCGGAGGCCTTCTCTTCCTTGGAGGAGCGGCTACCAAACACAAAACCCAAGCCTACGTGGTCGGGGCCACCCGCCCCACCCCGGCGGGGAACGATCCGGCAACGGCGGGCGTCTACCCAGTGCGCACCTCCCGCGTCCCGGCGTTCGCGGGCCCGCGGGGCTCGGGGACCACCTACTCCTCACGCCTGACACGGCGGCGGGGGTACTCGTCCTCGAGGAGGAGCGCATCCGTACTCGAACAGTGCGGTAATGGAGACAGGGCCCGTACTGTGGGTCCTGTCGGTGACCTGGAACACAGTCCGTCCAGAAGGGGGCGCGCGAAGCCCATGAGCGGTGTCATGAAGCGTATGGGGATGATCTTCCGCGCGAAGGCGAACAAGGCCCTTGACCGGGCCGAGGACCCGCGCGAGACCCTCGACTACTCGTACCAGAAGCAGCTCGAGCTGCTGCAGAAGGTGCGCCGCGGCGTCGCCGACGTGGCGACCTCCCGCAAGCGCCTGGAGCTCCAGCTGAACCAGCTCCAGAGCCAGTCCGCCAAGCTGGAGGACCAGGGCCGCAAGGCCCTCGCCCTCGGCCGCGAGGACCTGGCCCGCGAGGCCCTGTCCCGCCGTGCCTCCCTCCAGCAGCAGGTCAGCGACCTGGAGGTGCAGCACCAGACCCTCCAGGGCGAGGAGGAGAAGCTGACGCTGGCCTCGCAGCGCCTCCAGGCCAAGGTGGACGCCTTCCGTACGAAGAAGGAGACCATCAAGGCCACGTACACGGCCGCCCAGGCGCAGACCCGCATCGCGGAGTCCTTCTCCGGCATCTCCGAGGAGATGAGCGACGTCGGCCTGGCCATCCAGCGGGCCGAGGACAAGACGGCCCAGCTCCAGGCCCGGGCGGGCGCGATCGACGAGCTGCTGGCCTCCGGGGCCCTGGACGACCAGAGCGGTCTCGGCTCCAAGGACGACATCCAGGCCGAGCTCGACCGCCTCTCCGGCGGCAGCGACGTCGAGCTGGAGCTCCAGCGGATGAAGGCCGAGCTGGCCGGCGGCCCGTCCGCCCAGCAGCAGGCCCTCGAGGGCGGCGCCCCGGGCACCGCCCAGCCGCAGCAGACCCAGCACCGGTTCGACAAGCAGTAGGACAGGGGCCCGACATGATTGTCCGCATCATGGGGGAAGGGCAGGTCAGGCTCGGGGACGAGCACCTGGCCGAGCTCAACAAGCTGGACGACGAGCTGCTCGCGGAGATGGAGAGCGGCGAACAGGACGCCTTCCGGCGCACGCTGGGCGCGCTGCTCGACGCCGTACGGCGGCTCGGCAGCCCGCTGCCGGACGACGCGCTGGAGCCGTCCGAGCTGATCCTGCCCGGACCGGACGCCACGCTCGACGAGGTGCGGGCGATGCTCAGGGACGACGGCCTGATCCCGGGCTGACGCGGCCCCGGGTACACCGACGGCGAAGGGCCCGCCCCCGTACGCGGGGGCGGGCCCTTCGTGCCGCCCGCCCCGCCCCCGGCGTCACTCGCCCTTCCCGGCGCCGGCCCCGTGCTTCTCCGCCGAGGCCTTCTCCGGGTCGGAGAGCCCGCTGATGAAGTTCTCGAACTTGCGCCGGGGCCGCGCCCAGCGCCGGTCGTGGTGGAAGGCCCGCAGCCCCGCCTTGGCCCGGGCGCGCGGCCGCTTCGCGTAGAAGCGCCTGGCGTACGGGGAGCCGGGCCGGGCCAGGCGCACCGCGCCGATCAGCGCCACGAAGGGGATCACCAGGCCGAATATCGCGGTGCGCGGCTTCCCCTTCCACAGGGCGATCAGGGCCAGGAAGAAGTTGGTGGCGGTGTTCATGACGACGAGCCCGCGGCTGTGCCGTTCCTCCGGTGACAGCTCGTTGACCCCGAGGGGCAGGAAGCCGCCCAGGACCAGCGCCACCAGCGCGGCCGTCAGCACCACGACCTCGACGCTCTTGCGTCCCTGTTCGCTCCAGTAGACGTCGTCCAGGTGCAGGATCAGCGCGAACTCGTCCAGCACCAGGCCCGCCCCCAGCCCGAAGAGGACCGCCGACAGGCACGCGCCGAAGCTGTGCCCGCCGCTGCCGATCGCGCCGAACCCGCCGACGATCACCAGCACCACGCCGGGGACGACGTGGTGGACGTGCAGCCCGCCCGGGGTGATGTTCTTGAAGGGGCCCCGGCCGGCCCGGATCAGCCGCGTGATCACGCGTGTGACCAGGAACGACAGCACGAAGGACACCAGGGCGAGCAGCAGCGGGAGCTTGCCCGGCTCGACGATGTTCCGTTCCCACCAGTGACCCACGACACCCGCTCCCGAAATGGCATGTATTGAGCAATTTACCGTCCACCGTAAGCGGGTAGCGTTCCCGCCGATGACAGATTCGACCGATGATCCACTGCCGCCGCCTCCCCAGGGGCGCGCCTCGCTGCCCGACGGGATCCGCTTCGCCTTCGGCACCCTGACCGTGCTGCCCGCCCGCATCACGCGCTGGGACCGTCCCGCCGCCCGCACCGGCATGGCCTGCGCCCCGCTCGCCGGTCTCGTCGTCGGACTGCTCGCCGCCGTGCCCGGAACGCTCCTGCTGCTCCTCGGCGGCGGCTCCCTGCTCGCCGCCGCCGTCACCGTCGCCGTCCCGGCGGCGCTGACCCGCGGGCTCCACCTGGACGGCCTGGCCGACACGGCCGACGGCCTGGGCAGCGCCAAGCCCGCCGAGGAGGCCCTGCGGATCATGAAGCAGTCCGACATCGGCCCCTTCGGCGTCATCTCCCTGCTGGTCGTCTTCCTGGTGCAGGCGGCCGCCCTCGCCGACGCGTACGCCGACAGCTGGATCCGGGGCGCGCTGGCCGCCGTACTCGCCGCCGTCACCGCCCGCTTGGTGATGACGCTCGCCTCCCGCGAAGGGGTCCCCGCCGCACGGCCCGAGGGGCTCGGCGCGGCGGTGGCCGGCGTGGTCCCGCGCAGCGCGGCCGCCGCCGTGGCCGCCGCCGTCGCCGGGGCGGCCGCCTTGGCCGCCCTCCCGGCGGGCCCGCTCGCCGCCGCCCAGCACGCCGCGGCGGTCCTCGCCGCCGTGGCTGCCGCCGAACTCCTGCTGCGCCGCTGCACGCACCGCTTCGGCGGGGTCACCGGGGACGTCTTCGGCGCCCTCAGCGAGGTCGGCGCGACCACGGTGCTGCTGGTCCTCGCCCTCGGCTGAACCCCGGCCGAGGGACGGGGCGGACGCCACCGCCCCGGGCCGCCCCCCCGCGGCCCCGCCTCGTCGGCCGGCGCGCGGGAGCGGCCGCCTACCCTGACCCGTATGACCGACCCCGCCGACGCCGGCCCCGCCCGCATCCGAGTCCTGCTCGCCGACGACCAGGCGCTGCTGCGCAGCGCGTTCAAGGTGCTCGTCGACTCGGAGCCCGACATGGAGGTCGTCGGTGAGGCCACCGACGGCGCCCAGGCCTACGCCCTCGCCCGCGAGCGGCGGGCCGACGTGGTCCTGATGGACATCCGGATGCCCGGCACCGACGGGCTCGCCGCCACCCGCATGATCAGCGCCGACCCGGAGCTGTCGGACGTCCGCGTCGTCATGCTCACCACCTTCGAGGTGGACGAGTACGTGGCCGCGGCCCTGCGCGCCGGAGCCTCCGGCTTCCTCGGCAAGGGCGCCGAGCCGGAGGAACTCCTCACCGCCATCCGCGTCGCCGCCGCCGGCGAGGCGCTGCTCTCCCCGGCCGCCACCAAGGGGCTCATCGCCAGCTTCCTCGCCCAGGGCGGCCGCGCCGACGCCCCCGCCCCCGGTTCGGCCCACGCCGAACGGCTCGCCGCGCTGACCGGCCGCGAGCGCGAGGTCCTCGTACAGGTCGCCGGCGGCCTCTCCAACGACGGCATCGCCGCCCGGCTCGAGGTCAGCCCGCTCACCGTGAAGACCCACGTCAACCGGGCCATGGCCAAGCTCGGGGCCCGGGACCGGGCGCAATTGGTGGTCATCGCGTACGAATCGGGACTGGTCCGGCCGCGCGCCGAATGACCGGCGGCGGGCCGCAGTAGGACGGAGTACTGCGGACGCGGTATGCCGCACACGAGGACGGCACCTGGGAGCGACGCACCGGCGCCCCGGCGTGCGAAAGGCTGGGGGCCCTCGCGAACGACACTGCAGAGAGATCCCACACCATGTCCTGGCTGTCCCGCTTCAGCCTCGCCCAGAGAGCGCTGGTCGGCCTCGTGTCGATCGTCGCGCTCGTCTTCGGGGCCATAGCCATCCCGCAGCTCAAGCAGCAGCTGCTGCCGTCCATCGAACTCCCGATGGTCTCCGTGCTCGCCCCGTACCAGGGCGCCTCGCCCGACGTGGTCGAGAAGCAGGTCGTCGAACCGATCGAGAACACCCTCAAGGGCGTCGACGGCATCACCGGCATCACCTCGACCGCCAGCGAGGGCAACGCCCTCATCCGCGCCACCTTCGACTACGGCGACGAGGGCACCAAGCAGCTCGTCGCCGACGTCCAGCAGGCCGTCAACCGGGCCCGCGTCCGGCTGCCCGCCGAGGTGGACCCGCAGGTGGTGGCCGGCTCCACCGACGACATCCCCACCGTCGTCCTCGCCGTCACCTCGGACAAGGACCAGCAGGCGCTCGCCGACCAGCTGAACCGTTCCGTCGTCCCCGTCCTGGAGGACGTCGAGGGCGTCGGCCAGGTCAGCGTGGACGGTGTGCGCGACCTCCAGGTCACCGTCACCCCCGACAACGCCAAGCTCGCCGCGGCCGGCCTGGACGGGGCCGCGCTCGCCGAAGGCCTCAAGGCGGGCGGTACGACCGTCCCCGCCGGCTCCTTCGACGAGGAGGGCAAGAACCGCACCGTCCGCGTGGGCTCCGGCTACACCTCCCTCGCCCAGCTGGAGGACCTCCGCCTGACGGCGGGCCCCGGCAAGCCCGCCGTCCGCCTCGGCGACGTGGCCGCCGTCAGGCAGGAGCCGGCCCGCGCCGACTCCCTCACCCGCACCAACGGCAAGCCCAGCCTGGCCCTGGTCCTCACCATGGACAAGGACGGCAGCGCCGTCGCCATCTCCGACGCCGTGAAGGACAAGCTCCCCGAGCTGCGTTCGGCCCTCGGCCCCGGCGCGGAGCTGACCGTCGTCAGCGACCAGGGCCCGGCCGTCGCCCGCTCCATCTCGGGCCTCACCACCGAAGGCCTGCTCGGTCTCGCCTTCGCCGTCGTCGTGATCCTGGTCTTCCTGGCCTCGATCCGCTCGACGCTGGTCACCGCGGTCTCCATCCCGCTGTCCGTGGTCCTCGCCCTGATCGTGCTGTGGACCCGCGACCTGTCCCTCAACATGCTGACGCTCGGCGCCCTCACCATCGCCATCGGCCGGGTCGTCGACGACTCGATCGTGGTCCTGGAGAACATCAAGCGCCACCTCGGCTACGGCGAGGAGCGCGAGGCCGCGATCACCACCGCGGTCAAGGAGGTGGCCGGCGCGGTCACCTCGTCCACGCTCACCACCGTCGCCGTCTTCCTGCCGATCGGCCTCGTCGGCGGCATGATCGGCGAGCTGTTCGGCTCCTTCTCGCTCACCGTCACCGCCGCCCTGCTGGCCTCGCTGCTGGTGTCCCTGACGGTCGTCCCGGTGCTGTCCTTCTGGTTCCTGCGCGCCCCCAAGGGCACCTCGCAGGACCCCGGGGAGGCGCGCCGCGCGGCCGAGGAGAAGGAGGCCAACAGCCGCCTCCAGCGCTTCTACGTACGAGTCCTGGGCTTCGCCACCCGCCGCCGCCTGACCAGCGTGGCGATCGCGGTCCTCGTCCTCGTCGTCACCTTCGGGATGACCCCGCTGCTGAAGACGAACTTCTTCGACCAGGGCGACCAGGACGTCCTGACGGTCAAGCAGCAACTGCCCGCCGGTACCTCCCTGGCCGCCTCCGACGAGGCGAGCCGCAAGGTGGAGAAGGCGCTCGCCTCCATCGAGGGCGTCAAGGACCAGCAGGTCACCGTCGGCTCCTCCGGCTTCCTCGCGGCCTTCGGCGGCGGCACCGGAACCAACCAGGCCTCTTTCCAGGTCACCCTGGACGACGCCGGCCAGTCCGACGCCGTCAAGCAGCGCATCCAGGACGCCCTCGGCAAGCTCGACGGCATCGGCGACACCTCCGTCTCGGCGGGCGGCGGCTTCGGCAGCCAGAACCTGAGCGTGGTCGTCAAGGCCGGTGACGCGGGCGTGCTCGCCAAGGCCGCCGAACAGGTCCGCGCCGAGGTGGCCACCCTCGAGGACGTCACCGACGTACAGAGCGACCTGGCCCAGTCCGTTCCCCGCATCTCGGTCACCGCCACCCCGAAGACCGCCGAGGCGGGCCTGAACCAGGCCGCCCTGGGCGCACTCGTCGCACAGGCCGTCCGCGGCAACCCGGTGGGCAAGGCCGTCCTGGACGACACCGAGCGGGACGTCGTCGTCCGCTCCGCGCAGCCGGCCACCACCCTCGCCGAACTCCAGGCCCTGCCGGTCGGCCCGGCCAGGCTCGGCGACATCGCCGAGGTGAAGGTCGTCCCCGGCCCGGTCGCCATGACCCGGATCGACGGCGCCCGCGCCGCCACCATCACCGCCAAGCCGGTCGGCGACAACACGGGCGCGGTCAGCGCCGCGCTCCAGAGCAAGCTCAAGGGCCTGGACCTGCCCGAGGGGGCCACGGCCACCATCGGCGGCGTCTCCGAGGACCAGGACGAGGCCTTCGCCTCGCTGGGCCTGGCCATGTTCGCGGCCGTCGCGATCGTGTTCATGCTGCTGGTCGCGACGTTCCGCTCGCTGGTCCAGCCGCTGATCCTGCTGGTCTCCATCCCCTTCGCCGCCACCGGCGCGCTCGGCCTGCTCATCGCCACCGACACCCCCATGGGCGTCCCGGCGATGATCGGCATGCTGATGCTCATCGGCATCGTCGTGACCAACGCGATCGTCCTCATCGACCTGGTCAACCAGTACCGGGCGCAGGGCCTCGGCGTCGTGGAGGCGGTCGTCGAGGGCGGCCGCCACCGCCTGCGGCCGATCCTGATGACGGCCCTGGCGACGATCTTCGCCCTGCTGCCGATGGCGCTGGGCGTCACCGGCGAGGGCGGCTTCATCTCACAGCCGCTCGCGGTGGTCGTCATCGGCGGCCTGGTCAGCTCCACCCTGCTGACCCTGCTCCTGGTGCCGACCCTCTACACGATGGTCGAGCTGCGCCGGGAGCGCCGCCGCGCGAAGAGGCGCGCCCGCCTGACGGTGGTCCCGCCCCGCCCGGCGCCCGACACCCCGGCCAAGGCCTGACCCTCCGCCCCGAGGCCCCCGGCAGCCACCGCCGCCGGGGGCCTCAGCCGAACCAGTGGTAGCAGCCGCCCTCCTCATGGCCCGGAACGTCCCTGCGGAACTCGTACCAGCCCTCTTGCGAGGGGTTCTTCAGGAGCGTGACGTCCGGGGGGCGCAGCACCAGGCAGAACGTCTGCTCGACCGGCGCCCGCGTGCTCGCCCGGTGCACGGACAGGGTGCCTTCGTAGGTTCCCGGCGACAGGTTCCAGTTGTTCGTCCGGAACCGGATGGAGTGCTGCTGGGGCTGGGTCTGCGTCACGGTGAAGGGCGCGGGGTCCGCGAGGAACTCGTACACGATCTCGCCCTTGCCCCCCGCACCGGGTTTGAACAACCACTTCACGGTCCGCGCCCAGTAGAAGTCGGGTGACGGAGACTTCCCGCCCGTGCGTCGCATCGTCAGCCGGAGGTCGGTCACCATCTCCACGTCCTCGGTGTCGAAGCGGGTGGAGACCGTGGGCTGGCGGAAGAGGGAGATTCCGGTGGGGTCGTACTCCAGTCGCAGGACCTTGGGCAGGGTGAGATCGATCCGCGGATCCTCCTGGAGCTGAGAGAAGTTGTAGCCCGAGAAGGCCAGGGCCACGACCGACGCGACGCTGGCGACCCAGGTGTGCCCCGTGCGCAGGCGCTGCTTCAGGAAGTCACCCATGGTCTCCAGCCTGCGCCGCACGGCGACGCGGCGCCCGCCCGCCTGGGCCGGCCGGAGGACGAAACGCCGAGGGCGCCCGGCGTGAGCCGGGCGCCCTCGGTGCGCGGGGGAGGAGCCGCTACGGGAGTGCCAGCATCCGTTCCAGGGCGAGCTTGGCGAAGCTCTCCGTCTCCTTGTCGACCTCGATCCGGTTGACGAGGTTGCCCTCGGCCAGGGACTCCAGGGTCCACACCAGGTGGGGGAGGTCGATGCGGTTCATGGTCGAGCAGAAGCAGACCGTCTTGTCGAGGAAGACGACCTCCTTGTCCTCCGCGGCGAATCGATTCGCCAGGCGGCGGACCAGGTTCAGCTCGGTGCCGATGGCCCACTTGGAGCCGGCCGGGGCCGCCTCCAGCGTCTTGATGATGTACTCCGTGGAGCCGACGTAGTCCGCGGCGGCCACGACCTCGTGCTTGCACTCGGGGTGCACCAGCACGTTCACGCCGGGGATGCGCGCGCGGACGTCGTTGACCGAGTCCACCGAGAACCGGCCGTGCACCGAGCAGTGGCCGCGCCACAGGATCATCTTGGCGTCGCGCAGCTGCTCGGCGGTCAGGCCGCCGTTCGGCTTGTGCGGGTTGTAGAGCACGCAGTCGTCCAGCGACATGCCCATGTCGCGGACGGCGGTGTTGCGGCCCAGGTGCTGGTCCGGGAGGAAGAGCACCTTCTCGCCCTGCTCGAAGGCCCACTCCAGGGCCTTCTTCGCGTTGGACGAGGTGCAGATCGTGCCGCCGTGCTTGCCGGTGAAGGCCTTGATGTCGGCGGAGGAGTTCATGTACGAGACGGGGACCGTCGTCCCGGCGATCCCGGCCTCGGTCAGCACGTCCCAGCACTCGGCGACCTGCTCGGCGGTGGCCATGTCGGCCATCGAGCAGCCGGCCGCGAGGTCGGGCAGGACGACCTTCTGGTCGTCCGACGTCAGGATGTCCGCGGACTCGGCCATGAAGTGCACGCCGCAGAAGACGATGTACTCGGCCTCCGGCTTGGCGGCGGCGTCCTTGGCGAGCTTGAAGGAGTCGCCGGTGACGTCCGCGAACTCGATGACCTCGTCACGCTGGTAGTGGTGGCCGAGGATGAAGACCTTGTCGCCGAGCTTCTCCTTGGCGGCGCGGGCGCGGTCCACCAGGTCCGGGTCGGACGGCGAGGGCAGGTCGCCGGGGCACTCCACCCCGCGCTCGCTCTTGGGGTCGGCCTCACGGCCGAGCAGCAGCAGGGCAAGGGGCGTCGGCTGGACGTCCAAAGGCTGGGCGGTGGTCACGACACGCACCCTTTCTGTTCTGCGACAAGGATTTCCGGGACTGCGGGGTGTGGCCCGCCACTTCTCGTCTATTTGACGCTATCTATCATAACTGCTTCACGTCACTTTGACGATGCCGATAGTGTCGATGTGACGCATTCGCCCCGTCCGGGACGCGCCGCTCCACCGGTCCTCGTCGCGGGGTCCACCCGCCCGCCCGGGTGTGCGAGCATGAATTGAGAAACAAGGCGCCGGACCCCGGAATGAAACCGCGGTCCCGCTGGTTGCCACCGACGGCAAGAGTCCGACGTTTCCCCAGCCATCGCCGGGGAGCCGCCCACTTCGGGAGTGAATGCAGATGTCCGTACAGGACGACAAGACCACTGTGAGCGACGGCATCCTCCTGTCCGACGCCGCCGCCGAGAAGGTCAGGACCCTGCTGGAGCAGGAAGGCCGCGATGACCTCGCGCTGCGCGTCGCCGTCCAGCCCGGCGGCTGCTCCGGCCTGCGCTACCAGCTCTTCTTCGACGAGCGCTCCCTCGACGGCGACGTCGTCAAGGACTTCGACGGTGTCAAGGTCGTCACCGACCGCATGAGCGCCCCGTACCTGGGCGGCGCCTCCATCGACTTCGTCGACACCATCGAGAAGCAGGGCTTCACGATCGACAACCCGAACGCCACCGGCTCCTGCGCCTGCGGCGACTCGTTCAGCTAAGCCGTACGGCGAAGGGCCCGGGCCCCGGGGGGGAACTGCCCGGGCGCCGGGCCCTCGGGGCGGGGGGGGGCCGCCCCCCCGACGGGC